>JBJOQB010000089.1:0-8730 GCA_046050125.1 Pseudomonadota bacterium | reverse complement strand
CTAAAAATGCATTTTATCTTGCTTAATTCGGCTAATTTATTATATACTTCATACAATAAAAAGCAAAAATTGCATCTAAATTAGTAAGTAAATTGATATTACATTTATTGTATAGAGTTTTTATGTATGTGATTAACTATGATTGGGGTAGAGAGCAGATATTTACTTGATTTATAAGCTTTTACATTTGATTGGTATTCCATACCTGAAGCTGATTTGACTTAGATGTAGTTGCCATTTAAGGCAACAGATTAGATATATTTATACTTTATAATAAATCAATAACATGCTGGGCAATATTTTGAGCATGTTTCAATGTGTCGCTAACACAGTTGATATGTCCCATTTTTCGCCCACACCTAGCTTCATTTTTGCCATATAAATGTAATTGTACGCCAGAATGCTGGAGCATTTGTTGCCAATTTGGTTCATTGTATTCATTATTATGTGTAAACCATGAATCCCCTAGTATATTTACCATTACAACAGGGCTATGCTGTACAGTACTACCTAATGGTAATCCTGCTAAAATGCGGGCTTGTTGCTCAAATTGACTGGTTATACACGCATTTTGTGTATAATGACCTGAATTATGCGGACGTGGTGCAATTTCATTAATATAAATATGCTCGTTTTCTAATACAAAAAATTCAACACAAAACACACCAATATAATTTAAGCTTTCTGCAATAATTTTTGCTTGTTGATAAGCTTTTTGTGCTACATTTGCAGGCGTAATTGGCGATGGAACAGTTGATGTAAATAAAATTCCATTTTTATGTACATTTTGTCCAATTGGATAATTAGCGATATTACCATATCTATCACGACCTAAAACTACTGATATTTCATGATGAATATTAATTCTTTTTTCAAGAATGCATTCTACTTGTCTTAATTCTTGCCATGCATTTACTAATTCTTCAAGAGTATAAACAGTAATTTGCCCTTTACCATCATATCCAAGTTGCGTTGTTTTTAGAATAGCAGGGAAAAAATCCTCATCTAATTGCTCATTTAATTTATACATATCTTCAACGCTAGATATGATATGGAATGGAGCAACTTCTAAACCTAAATTACAAAAAAACATTTTTTCTTGAATGCGGTTTTGTGCAATTGACACGGCAAAAGCATTTGGCGCAACAAATGTGCCTGTACTTGTCAAAAATTCTAAGGTAGATGCAGGCACATTTTCAAATTCTGTAGAAATAGCTTGGCATAAATTTGCCATGTAAGCTAGGGCTTGTTCATCAGTGTAATCAGCACAAATGTGAAAGTTGGCAATGCTAGCTGCTGGGCTTTGCTCCCTCGGTGCTGGGTCAAGCACGCATACTTGATAACCCATGGCTTGGGCGGATTGTGTAAACATTCTTCCCAGTTGCCCACCACCTAAAATACCAAGTATATTCATTTTATGTGAATTAGAGTGGGAATTTTGTTCAGCATTTAAACTACCTAAATTTAGTTCAGTTAAGTCTACAGTAGTTGAGTATATATTTGCTTCATTGTTATTAAATTCTGCGTTATCTGCTGTACTGTAGGTATTATTGTTATTTTGCATGATTAAAATATTGAATGTTTGAATTTAAATATTTGTTTATATATTTTATACTTTTGTTTTAAGCCTAAATAAAGCACAATCAGATACTACTTTATTACGAGTATATTTATTGCTATATTCTCCAGAAATCGTATACTTTATGCTTTTTATCGCACTGTGATTAGCTTCTTTGGCTGAATTTCTTTCAGGTGTTTTAGTTTCAATAATATTTTTGCCAATTAGTTTTTCAATAGCATCTTTATTATGTACTTCCTTATCCGAGCATATAGAAATTGCTAATCCAGCTTGCCCTGCTCTGCCAGTTCTACCAATTCGATGAACATAATCTTCAGCATGATATGGAATATGATAATTAATAACTAGTGGTAGTGCTGCTATATCTAAACCACGAGCCGCTACATCAGTTGCTACAAGTATGCGAATTTTGTTATCTTTAAATGCCTGTAAGCTCTCTATCCTTTGCGATTGCGTCATGTCCCCATGAATTGCTACAGCAGTGTAATTATCATTTAATTGTTGCTGTAATTTTTTACAATCGATTTTACTGTTTGTAAACACAATGCATTGTCCATTGTTATCATATAAAACACGCTTTAATGTGGTAAAACGTTGGTATTCTTGAATTAAATAAATACTTTGTTTTACATTTACATTACTTGAATTTACAGAATGTGTTTTAATAACAATTGGCGATTTTTGATATTTTTTAGTAAGTTTTGTAATATATTCTGAAAATGTTGCAGAAAATAATAATGTTTGGCGACTTTGAGGAAGATATGAAATAATTTTCTCAATTTCAGGTAAAAATCCCATATCTAACATTCTATCTGCTTCATCAAGAGTAAGGATATCAACTTTACCTAATTGTATATTATTCATATTTACATGGTCATACAAACGCCCTGGGGTTGCAATCACTATGTCAACACCCTTTTGTAGCAATTGTTTTTGATTTGGCATTGATTCTCCACCAAGTAGAGTTACAATACGTAAAGGTGTGTATTCAATAAATTTGGCAAAAACATCATATATTTGCTGTGCAAGCTCACGTGTAGGAGCTAAGATTAATGCTCTTACAGGGTGTTTGGCTGGCGATGGGCTATCGCTTGCATCTTTCAATAATCTTTGAATAATTGGTATTACAAAAGCAGCTGTTTTACCGCTTCCTGTTTGAGCACTTGCTAAAACATCATGTTGATTAATAATTGACGGAATTGCTTGGGATTGAATTGCTGTTGGTTGAGTGTAACCAAATTTTTTAATTGCTTTTAGTAGTTTTTCATCTATATTCATATCTGAAAAACTTTGAGCTAATTCTGGATTAATTTGTTTAGTATCTGCTGGGCTGGTCGTATTTTTATTTTGCATGTTAAATTGAGTTGTTATTAAAATGCAATCTATAAATTAATATAGGTTAAATTAGCAATTTTAATAATTATATAAGCCTTATTCTTTAATAGTAATTTTAGCATACTATTGTAAAATTTGCTCTAAATTGTAGCGATATTGCACATATATCATATTTATTAATAAAAATAATATATAAATAATTTAAGATATTTTTAATCCAATTATTCCACTAATTATAAGTAATATACTAATAATTTTAGCTATGCTAGCAGGTTCTTTAAATAAAATAATCCCTAAAATAGCAGTTCCTGTTGCCCCAATTCCAACCCATACAGCATAAGCAGTGCCAACAGGCAAGCTTTTCATGGATAGACTAAGTAAAACCACGCTAGCAATCATTGCAAAAACTGTAATAATGCTAGGTATAATTTGACTAAAACCTTGCGTATATTTTAGACCGATTGCCCACACAATTTCTAGCAATCCTGCGATGATTAAAATTATCCAATTCATATTAATATTCATCTTAATTTTATTAAATTATTTTTTTCTAAATTTTGTTAGTTCAGCATTTAGCCATTCAGAGCTAGTTATTTCTTTATCTTTAGCACATTTAATTTTATATTTTACACCTGTCATACTGCTTTTATCCGCTGCATAACTAATAAAATCTTCAGTTGAATTAATCACGCCTTTATTTATTGCATAATCATATTTTTTTTGAATATGTTTTTGTGCTTCACTTGATTTATACCATGTTCCATTGCGATTAAATTCACAATTTGAATTATTAATATAGTTTAATAAGTGAGATATTTCATTTTTGCTGTTTTCATTTAATTCTTTTGCATTTAGCAATAATGGAAATAAACCTAACATTAAAATAAATATTTTATGTTTCATAATAAATAATTAGCTGTTACCAAGAGATTAAGATTTATTATACATGATTTATAAAACGTTAGTATATTTACTAATCTTAATAAAATAAGTAAGATTAGGTTTTATTATTTTTAAAATTTAAACATTATGATTTCTTCAAAAGATACAGCATCTTACAAACATGCTTTAACGCAACAATATCGTCTTGCAAATGGTTTGCTCAGCTTACATGAGGGGCAAAAGCTTGCAACTCCTGCTTTTGAGAAAGAATTTGCAAATTTAAAAGATGGTTTAGTAAATCAATACTATGAAGCTAATTATAGTACTATGGAAAATCAAGGTCATAGTATTTTAGTGAATACTAAAGTAAGTTTAATTGAATCTAGAGCAGATAGAGTATCAAGAGAAAGTGATTTAGAAAAGAAATTAGAAAGCTTAACTAAAAAGAGAGATGCCTTAATTGGTGCAACTGACATAGTATCACGTTTATCTAATAAAAATGGTTTGGATTCAACTCAAAAGAAAGGTCTTTCATCTGCAAATACAGCAATTAGAAATCTTGCAAGAGCAGGATATACGCTGGATAGTGTGGCTACAGGTATTGATGATACTATTAATAAATTAGCTGATATAGGTATCGAAGCAGTAGAGTTTGAGGCTAAATCACAAGTTTTTGAAGACTTAAGATTAGTTGATAAGTTTGTTGATAATCCAAATGCTAAGTAGATTATTCAATTAATTAATTGTGAGAGTATTAAATATAAATAAAAAGTTGATTTAATGTCATTCCCGTGTAGACGGGAATCCAGAAACATAAACTTGGATTCCTGCCTTCGCAGATATGACTTATAATATATTTTAAATATCTATATTTTGTGCATAAATAGCATTGCTTTCAATAAAGTTCTTACGTGGTTCAACATCATCACCCATAAGCGTTGAAAATACTTGGTCGGCCATGATTGCATCTTCAATTTGTACTTTAAGTAAGCGACGTTTAGTAGCGTCCATAGTTGTTTCCCATAACTGGTCTGGGTTCATCTCCCCTAAACCTTTGTAGCGTTGGCGTGATGTTGTTTGTTCAGCTTGTTGCATTAACCATTGCATTGCTTGTGGGAAGCTAGTTACATTTTGTTGTTTTGCCTTTTCGCCATTACCACGTTGAATAACAATATCTTTGCTTAAATCGCTATTTTTGTATTGAGATATCATGCTAGCAACTTTGCGTAAAAATGCATAATCACTACTATGTACCCAAGAGTAAGGCACTGTGCTAGTTTTTGTATTACCATGATGTTGGCGTTTAATGATTAATTGATGATGTTCTTCAATATTCATTTCTACATCAATTGTAACATTTGGAATATGACTATTTAAGCTATTTGCACTATTTAAAGCATTTTCATGGCTATCTAAATTAATATCAATACCCGCTAACACAGCATTTAATACTTGCTCATCAATACTTTTACGTAAACGATTAACCAATCTTTGAGCTTGTTGATAATTATTACATAAATCTAAAAATTCGCTTTGCTCAATTGCTTGCTTATTCACATGCAAGCTTGCTTCAAATAATGCAATATTTGTAAGATATGTAATTAATTCTTCATCATCTTTGATATAACGCTCTTCTTTTTGGTGCTTAACTTTATATAAAGGTGGTTGTGCAATGTAGATATGACCACGCTCTAACAATTCAGGCATTTGGCGATAGAAGAAAGTTAGTAATAATGTACGAATGTGGCTACCGTCCACGTCCGCATCTGTCATGATAATAATTCTATGGTAACGTAATTTTTCGATATTATAATCATCTTTACCAATACCAACACCTAAAGCGGTAATCAATGTTACAACTTCTTGATTTGATAGCATTTTATCAAACCTAGCACGCTCAACATTTAAAATTTTACCTTTTAATGGTAATATTGCTTGGAATTTCCTATCACGTCCTTGTTTTGCACTTCCGCCCGCACTATCACCCTCTACGATAAATAATTCACACATTCTAGGGTCTTTTTCTTGGCAATCAGCTAATTTACCTGGTAAACCAACGCCATCAAGCACGCCTTTGCGACGTGTCATTTCACGGGCTTTTCTGGCTGCTTCTCTTGCTCTTGCAGCTTCAATAATTTTGCCACAAATTGCTTTAGCATCGTTTGGATTTTCAAGTAAGTATGATTCTAAGGCTTTACTCACTAATTCTTCAATTGGAGCTCTTACTTCGCTTGATACTAATTTATCTTTAGTTTGTGATGAGAATTTAGGTTCTGGTACTTTTACAGATAGTACGCAAGCTAAACCTTCACGCATATCATCACCAGATGTTTCAACTTTAGCTTTCTTAGCTAAATCATGCTCATCAATATATTTATTAATAACACGTGTCATGCCTGCACGCAAACCTGTTAAATGCGTACCGCCATCACGTTGTGGAATATTGTTAGTAAAACATAGTACTTGCTCTGCATATGAATCATTCCATTGCATTGCTACTTCTACGCCAATTCCATCTTTAGAATTATTCGCTGTGAATACATTTGTATGCAAGGGTGTTTTTGCACGGTTAATATATTCGACAAACCCTTTAACACCTCCACTAAATGCAAAACTCTCTTCTTTTCCTGTGCGTTCATCAGTTAATTTAATATGTACGCCGTTGTTTAGGAATGATAACTCACGAATACGTTTTGATAAAATTTCATAGTGAAATTCAACTTGACCAAAAATCTCTTCATCTGCCATAAAATGCACTTCAGTACCACGCTTTTCAGTTGTACCTGTACATGCAATTGGAGATATTAAAACACCATCTTGCTCTTCAATAATACGGTTTTGTGTTACGCCACGTTCAAAACGCATGCTATACATTTTACCATCACGTTTAATATTTAGAACTAACCATTTTGATAATCCATTTACGCACGAAACACCAACACCATGTAAACCACCTGAAACTTTATAGCTATTTTGGTCAAACTTACCACCTGCATGTAATTCAGTCATTACAATTTCAGCTGCACTGCGTTTAAATTCAAACTTGTCGTCCATTTTAACGCCAGTTGGAATACCACGACCATTATCAGTAATTGAGATTGAATTATCATGATGAATGGTTAAATGAATTTCACTACAATATCCAGCTAGTGCTTCGTCGATTGAGTTATCCAGTACTTCAAATACAAGATGATGTAAACCTGTTCCGTCAGATGTATCACCAATGTACATACCTGGGCGTTTGCGAACTGCTTCCAAACCCTCTAAAATTTGAATCGATGCCGCATTGTAATCAGCAGGAATATCGGCAGGAACTGCAGTAAGAGTATTTTCCATAGGTATGAAATTGTGTGTTGAATATAACACATTATTTTAGCATATTTTGAGATTTTTTGTTGTTAAATTTTATGTTTTATAAGCAATAATTATCAGGTTAAATTCACATGAAATTATTTAATAAATTTCATTTAATATATTATCAAAATATATTATAATTATGTTAATTTGAATTACTATAATTAAAAATGACTCTTACCAATAATTTTTCATCTATGCAAGTTAATGCTTGTCGTAGTGTACTTAATGATTTTTCTAACGGATATAAATCAGATATTAAGCTAGAAAAAATAGTAACAGCACAAGATGTACAAAATCTAAAATTAGATTTATAGTAATTCTCTAACACAATCAAATGTAGAGAATACTGTAGATACAGATAGTAAAGAATTAAACAATTAACAAAATTAAGAGGATTTTATTATGGGAAAAATTGGCCCTCCAGCAAATGACCATGTTAGAATGCAAAATTATATTTTTCGCTCTATGCCTGTTATTTCAGATGGTATTGTAAAAAAATGGCGTTCCTTAATTACATTATGTACAAAAAATGGCAGATTAGTAAGCAAGTGGCATGCATTAGTTGATGAAGCTAAAAAGCATAACTCTATTCTTACGCATAAATACGATATAAATTTAGAAAATAAGAAAAAAGATGCTATTGAAGATGCTTTGCGTAAATTTATTGCAAGTGATGTGAAAGAAGGGTTTTTATCCTTAGATGGTATTAAACATATTGATAAAAAAAATGAATTATTTATTTGTAGTCAATTAGTTGCAGATTTTAAGAAAGCGGAAACCAATCAAGAAAGTAGTTTACTTAATTTAATGGTTAGATTAATTGAGCAAGATAAGGAAAATGTAGGCTCAAAGGCTGAAACTTTATCTTATTTTGGTGGTTTTTATAATCCTGATTTTAGTGAAAATAGCATAAAGTGTAAAACATCTTATCGCATAAACCAAAAAGATAGGCTAATTGTTGCAAGAGATGATAAAAGTAATAAAATTGCCCTAATTAGCTTTTTAGGGCATTATGATGATTAATGTTTTATATATTATTGCTCATTAAAATATTCATAAGGGCTGTATAGTTTTAAGGCTAATGCATGTATTTTGCCTTGCATATACTGCCCAAGAATTTCATATATTATTCTATGTCTTTGCACACGGTTTAAATCGCTGAATTTTTCGTCTACTATATGTAATGTATAGTGTTTGCCGCCGCCGTGATTATGACCAACATGTAAATGGCTATTATCAATTATGTTAATACTTCCACTAAAGTTTTGTTGTAGTATGTTATAAAGTGTATTTATTAATTCATCTTTAGTGTTTGTATTTGGTGTATCTGAATTATTATTTGTATTATTTAAATCTTGTGGGTTATGCATATTTTGCATCATGTTTTATGTTGTTGAATGAATATATAATATCTATATTATAACGTTATACACAACTTTAAATAACTAATATTCTACATAATTTATTAAATATATTAGATTATTAGCTTTTAGCATAATTGTATATAAAGTATGAATATAGATATTTCGAGAGTGTTTAAATAAAGAATGATTATGATAAGATATAGATTTTATAAT
>JBJOQB010000088.1:0-3113 GCA_046050125.1 Pseudomonadota bacterium | reverse complement strand
TAAAAATAACTTGTAATACATTATTACTAGAATAGTATACATTTTTATATATACAATATTATAGGGATAAAATATAATGATATGTAGAATAAAAGCTAAATTAATATTAGCTTTTTATTATCTAAGATTACAAAAATAGCAAACTACTAGATTTTTCAGGTATTAGGCCCCCAAAATTTATAACTTCATCGTATCTAATAGTTCGTAACTCAACTAATATGGGGTGCCATGTTTTCTTGGCGTACATGGCTAGGTTTTATATTTTAAGGCAATTTATGCTCTTTTAGCCACTCAACTAAAGCATCATTTATTCTAGTTTGCCAGCCTTTGCCTGTAGCTTTAAAAGCTTTGATAATATCTTCATCTAACCTTAGGCTAGTAGCCTTCTTAGTTAATTCTTGCTTAGGTCTGCCACTTCTTATAACTTTAGCATTAGCAAAAAAAGCTTCAACCTCTTCATCATTATTAGGGTCATATAAGCCATTTACCCTATCTTCATCATCATATGGAATAGGAGCGTTGCTTTCTGCTATTTGTTTAAGTTTAGCCCAATCAGTTTTACTTTTGCGATTCATAGTATAACCTCTCTTTTTTAGAGGCATTTCGTAAAGATATCACTCTTACTTTGCCTTGCCTTAACGTATAAACTAAAAATAATATAATGCCTTTTACTTCTACAAGTGCAATATCATTTAATCTATGTTCTTTTTCATATCCTGCTTCTAATGTAATTTTATTTACATTTTCGTAAACTAAATGAGCGTCTTCAAAACTAATAGCATGCTTAGCTATATTTATATTATTTTTGTTTTCGTCATATTCATAAATTACTTTCATTATTTATTGTATATACATTAATTAATAAAATCAAGATAAATTTTTATTTTAGCTATCTAACCTAAAATCTTCAAAGCACCTTGCTCAATTAACTCTTGGCTAACTTTTTCCCCTAGTAATTGTGCGTCATTTAAGCACTCAACTTTTAGCGTTAATTTTGACTTTATACATTCTTTGCCATCAACTGATAACACCCAAGCTTCTAAGCATAATAAATTTTGTTCTTCAGTACTATTATTTTCTTGTATATTCTGCCAACAAGCATAAGCACTTAATGGCACTTGGCATGAGCCACCCAACAACTCTGATACTTTACGTTCCGCAATTGAAGCAAGGTAAGTTTTTTCATCGTTTAATTGATGAATAATATCAAAATAAACATTATTATTCCCATATACCTCAATCCCCAAACTACCCTGACCAGCAGAAGGGAGCATAATATCAGTTGGTATACTTTGCGTAATTCTATGCCCTAAGCCTAAACGACGTAAGCCAGCACTAGCTAAAATAATTGCATCATATTCATTATTATCTAATTTTGCTAAACGAGTATCGATATTCCCTCTTAACATTCTGATATCAAGATTTGGATATAAACGCTTTAAAACACTAGTACGGCGTAAACTTGATGTGCCAACAATTGCGTTTTGTGGTAAATCATCTAAACTTTTATATTTATTACTGATAAATGCGTCTCGCACATCTTCACGACTTAAAATCGCAGCTAATACAAAATCTTGCCCATTTACACTTGGCAAAGTCATTGGAACATCTTTTAATGAATGCACGGCTAATGAGGCATTACCTGCCAACATCGCATCTTCTAATTCTTTGGTAAATAAGCCCTTGCCACCAATTTTTGATAATGAAATATTTTGAGTTTGTGTTTCATCGCCTTTGGTTGTTAAACCCAGTATATCCACTGTGATATTTTCAAATTTTGCTTGTAATAAAGATTGGATATAGTGTGCTTGCCACATTGCTAACTTACTTTTTCTAGTTGCAATTGTTAGCTTTGTAATTTTTTGTACTTGCATAGATTGTGCTTGTTTTTCCACATGTATATATATGTATATATTTTATGGGGTTATAATTTGTATGAAGTTGATATATTTAGATTCATGTAATATGATTTCTTTATATAAACATATGTTTTATAGCAAACATTTTAACATGAAAAATAAATCAAAGGTATTAATATATGCTACATAAAGTTTCGCAAAAGTCTTTTTTTATAAAAGCGATATATGATTGGTGTACTGAATGTGGTTATGCACCACAACTTTTAGTTTACTATCACCCAAGTTGCGTACTTCCTAAAGAATTTATAGATGCAGATAATGAAGTGGCTTTTAATATTAGCTGGGAAGCAGTACGAGATTTAAAAATTACCCCTGAATATGTGAGCTTTGAAGCTTCATTTGTTGGAGGAATGACGGGTCAACAAGTATTTATTCCTATGCCATGCATTCGTGGTATTTATGAAGGAGAAAATGCTGATGGAATGATGTTTGATTTAGCTCCTGATGACCTTGATAAGCTAGAAACAGAGTATCAAAATAAGATAATTAATCAAAATCAGCAAGAAAATGCACAAAAATCACAAAAACCACTTTTCAAACGCATAAAATAGTAGTATAATACTTTTGTTTAGTAGCCGACTTAGCTCAATTGGTAGAGCAGCGCACTTGTAATGCGAAGGTTGAGGGTTCAATTCCTTTAGTCGGCACCAAACATTCTAAGTACATTCTGTACATCAAAAATCTTGAACGGCAAATAAATTTATTTTTCATTACTATTAAAATAAGCAAAATGTGTAGAACACTATGCTTAGCTGTTTTTAAATTTGTTATTGTTGAGTATCCACTTTTACGTTATCAAAATTTATATTATCATTTCTAGTTAGTGGGTGTACTCTTGCTATAGGTGCTTTTGCACCTTCACATAAAGTCATAATTCCCATGTTTATTACATTTGCCTTATAGTCCGCAACTTCTCCACTATATTTATGATTTTTACTTAGTCTTGTTAATGATGGAACAGAAGAATGGTCAATTGCACCTTTTAATAAAGCATCAAGTTTATCCTTATTTTCAGGAGCAAAGATACAATTATTTTTTTAGTATCCTTATTATCTTCTGATTTTCCTACAATTGTCTCATATACGGTTTTATATAATCCATATGCCAAATTTGGAGAGTGTTATTTAAGTAGAGCATGTATTATAATAAAGAAAAATCATAGGAAAAAAATAAATGTTAAACTGTAAATTATGT
>JBJOQB010000087.1:0-6470 GCA_046050125.1 Pseudomonadota bacterium | reverse complement strand
GAGGCTTTTAGAGCAGTATTACCGCAAGATAGGCATATTATAGGAAAGGCACACACAATAAGTATAGAGCAAGATAATAGCAATACTCGGCATAATATAGGTAGATTTACTCGCAAAACTAAGATTATATCTCGTTCAGAACAAATGGTAGAACTAAGCATGAAGTTATGGGTTAACATTAATAAACCTGATGAATTTAACAAATTTCAGACTATCTTATGCTCAACTCTCCTTAAATAACACCCTCATAATTTTCAAAATATATTAAGCACAATATTAATTATTACAAATGAAATTATATTATCATTAAGTATAATTAATTAAAATGTCAAGGCATTATGCGAAATACCATGAAAATATGTCAGAATATATACATTTATATAAATATATATTAATATAAATAAAATTATTCATAAAAAATTATAATTATGTCAAATAATAAATATTCAACTTGTCGAGTTTATCCACATTCGAATAATATTGAGTTATCAAATTTTGAAGATATTGATTTAGAAGGGCAAACCAATTCTATTCATGATTCTTCAAGCTTAAATCAACAATTATCAAATTTAAGTACAACAACGACTAGCACTACAAATAATTCAGCTAATAAATCACATTTTGAAGGCTTGCAATTATCAGGTGTAGATAGATTGATTCTATCAACATTAGGTGGTTTGCAAAATATCTCAAATATTACGATTCCAAAATCAACTAAAAAAACGCATCAAGAATTGATGATAGATGCAAAGACAAAATATGATAATGAAATTAGCAAAAAAGTTGATATTAGTAAATTAGTCAAAGCAAAAGAATATGCTTTAGAATCACAAAAACATACTTTTTTATCAAAAAATTGGTTTAAATCTATTTTTAAAGCTTACACATTATTTTATGACGCATATCAGTTAAGTAATGGCTTAACTAGTTTACACTTAAGTTTTTTAAAAAGCGGTGCAATTTGGGGATTAAATACTCTGCTTAGAACACCAACATTTGGTATTAATAATCAATATGCAACAATTGGATTACAATTTTTTAATTTAGCAATTACACCAGCATATATTGGTTCTTCTATAGATATTTTGGTAGGCTCTGCTGGTAATCCATTTTTTTTGCTAGGCATGCCAACTTTAGATGCATCGATTACAAAAGAAGATAGTTACAAGAAGATAGGCTATAAATTAAGTGAGTTAGAGAAAAATACTGACAAAATAGACAAAAATGATTTGGAGTCTAATCCACAACAATCTATTATACAAAATAAAATTGAGTTTGATTCTTTAGTTAAGAAAAAATCAAGGCAAGATGCTCATACCAATTACTACCAGTTTGGTTCTGGCGGTGTAGTTAGAAGCATTATGGGAACTTTAGCTATTGTTAGTTTATCTATCATTATTGCACAATTTGAAAAGCTTAATGGTTGGCAAAATGGAGTTGTTGCACTTACATATTTAGCTATTATGATTATGTCATCAGCAATTGATAGAAATTTACAACATATCATGATGATTCTTTTTAATTTACGTTATTCTACGCTAATACCAAATAATGAAGAATTAGAACAAATAAATAATAGTGATAATCCAGATGAAAAATTAGAAAAACTACAAAAAGATTTGAAACTTTGCCTACAAGAGCCTGAACAAATTAAATTAAAGCAAGTAAAAGATAATACAACATATCAAATTAGCAAATTAGTACATGATAAAGATTTATCTGAACCAAATAGCGATAAGCATAAAGAAATATCAAGTAAATTAGATGCAATTAGCCATGATTTTGAGTTATTACAAAAAGGTGATTGGGATAAACTAGATGATAAATCTTTTGTAAGTAAAGATATTTTAAGCACATGGCATAGATTCCGCAATAATATTAAAACACATCTAAATACAAATGGTACTTTGCATGCTCAAATTATAAAAAACTATACAAATTCTTTTTATTCAATTGTATTTACACCTGCAATAATGAGCGTTATAGGCGATATCTTAAGATATAACTTAAATGACCGACAATTGGCATTAAAACTTTATATTATGTTTAAAAATATTTCACGTGGTGTGTTATTAATTGCTAATACTTTAAGTAGCGTAGAAAGAATTACAACTAAAGATATTGTGCGAAACCCCGATGATTTAGATAATGCAAGAGTAGTAGAAATTACAGATGCTGAAAGTGGAGATATTACAAAACATCATATTGATAGAAATGATAAAATCATTACAAAATCTATCCAAATTGGAGATGATAAAATAGATGTTCTAACTAATGATAATCAATACAATCGATTACACCCAACTAAATTTACTCCTTATGCTAGAATTGCTCAATCAGTAAATGCTGGCATATTCCCACGCACCGTGATAAGCAAATTTAGCACAGGTAGTAAAATTGAGCATTTATCGCCAAAATTGATAACATCATATGCAAACTAAATATACGCTATGTACAACTTAGATTTTTATCAAAAAGCCTTTATTTATAAGGAATGTATAAAATCATATAGTAGTATTTAAACTATTTTTTACATAAAATCTAAGAAATAAAGATTATAGATTAAATATATAAGAAATGCTTGTCATACCTGCGAATACAGGTATCCTCAAACATAAACCATGGATTCCCACCTACGTGGGAATGACACTTATTTTTGTTATTTTACATTTAATTGAGTAAGTAATATATTTAGTTGTACATGGCGTAAATATATTACGATATATAAATCTATATTTAGTATAGTGCTTATTCATGTTATAATTGAGAAATTATAGGGTTATATTATTTTTATAAAAATTTAATATAGCCAACCCAAAACAAACAACACCCCCATCTGATTAAAACTTAGTAATTGTGATTATGAATAATGAATATAATTGTATTTTTATACATTACAGATTATGCATATGCAATTTAAGGTAAATATTTAAGGTTGATTATGAATGTAAATGATATAAGAAAAGCGTTTTTAGAGTTTTTTGCAAGCAAAGGACATACAATAGTTCCGTCATCTTCCCTTGTACCAAATAATGACCCAACCTTACTGTTTACTAATTCTGGTATGGTGCAATTTAAAGATGTGTTTTTAGGAAAAGAGCAAAAAAATTATATCCGTGCAACATCTTCACAACGCAGTGTAAGAGCTGGTGGTAAACATAACGACCTTGAAAATGTTGGATATACAGCTAGACATCACACATTCTTTGAAATGCTTGGAAATTTTTCATTTGGCGATTATTTTAAACGTGATGCAATATTTTATGCATGGGAATTACTCACTACAATTTATAAATTACCTCAAGAAAAGTTATGGGTAACAGTTTATATAGAAGATGATGAAGCATATAACATTTGGTTAAATGAAATTGGCGTGCCTGCTCAAAGGATTATTCGTATTGGGGATAATAAAGGTAGTCGTTATGCTAGCGATAATTTCTGGCAAATGGCGGATACTGGCCCTTGTGGTCCTTGTAGTGAAATATTTTATGACCATGGCGAAGGCATATATGGAGGTCCTCCCGGAAGCCCAGAGGAAGATGGCGACCGCTATATTGAAATTTGGAACTTGGTATTTATGCAGTTTAATCGTGATGAAAGTGGCGTATTAACCCCATTACCAAAACCTTGTGTAGATACAGGAATGGGACTGGAAAGAGTTTCAGCTGTTTTACAACATGTGCATTCAAACTATGAAATAGATTTATTTGCTAATTTAATTAAAGATATTGCATTAGTAATCAAAGATGCTAATCAATATTCAGCTCAGCTTAATTTAAAACAAGGCGGACAAAAAAATTACGACGAAGATAGTACAAATAGTACAGCTAGAAGTAATTTTGCGGACAACGCAGTGTTAAGTTCAGATGAATTGAATAATAACTCTTTGAAAGTAATTGCCGACCATTTACGTGCTAGTTGCTTCTTAATTATTGATGGTGTGCTACCAAGTAATGAAGGACGTGGTTATGTATTGCGTCGCATTCTACGCCGTGGCATTCGTCATGGTTACAAATTAGGTATACGCAGTGCATTTATCTATAAATTAGTTAAATCATTAGCTAAACAAATGGGTGAAGCTTACAATGAATTAAATACAATGCAAACCCAGATTGAAAAAACAATCGAGCAAGAAGAACAAAGATTCTTTGAAACATTATTTAATGGCATGGATATTTTAGAAAAAGAATTAGAAAAGCTTACTAAAAATCAAAACCCAAATGGATTAAATATTTTTAGTGGAGAAGTTGCGTTTAAACTACATGATACTTATGGCTTTCCATTGGATTTAACAGCAGATATTTGCCGAGAAAGAAATATAAATGTAGATGAAAAAGAATTTGATAAGCATATGCAAAAGCAAAAAGAGCAAGCACGTGCCGCAGGTAAATTCAAAGCATTAGAGCAATTAGAATATGATGGCAATGAAACAAATTTCACAGGCTATACGGATAATTCTAATTCCGCACAAATCTTAGCAATTTATATCGATGGTAAAGAAGCTGAAGCTGAAGCTGTAAATGCAGGACAAAATGCAGTTATTGTATTAGATAATACGCCTTTCTACGCTGAATCTGGTGGACAAGTTGGAGATAGCGGAACAATTATTGATATTAATAATTCACAAAATATATTTATTGTTGAAGATACACAAAAAATCCAAACAAATGTAAATGGGCATTATGGATTTATTGAATCTGGAACTTTAAAAGTTGGGCAAAAGATTAATGCGAAGATCAATCAAGACCAAAGAATCTCAACTCAACGTAATCACTCTGCTACTCACTTAATGCATAAAGCACTACATAATGTTTTAGGCAATCATATTCAACAAAAAGGCTCATTAGTTGATGCACAAAAATTACGTTTTGACTTTTCACATAATCAAGGATTATCTGCACAAGAAATTAGCTTAATTGAACAACAAGTTAATCAAGAAATTTTAGCAAATAACTCTACACAAGCTCAAGTTATGGGCTTTGATGATGCAAAACAAAGCGGAGCTACAGCTTTATTTGGCGAAAAATACGGCGATAGCGTAAGAGTTTTAACCATTGGTAACAGTAAAGAGCTATGTGGTGGTACGCATGTAGAACGCACAGGCGATATTGGTTTATTTAAAATTGTAAGTGAAGCAGGTATTTCAGCTGGGATTAGACGTATTGAGGCTGTTACAGGCTTAAATGCTTTAAATTATTTACAAACTTTAGAGACTCAGGCTAGCCAAATTGCTCAAGAGTTAAAAACATCTATTAGCAACATTAGTACAAAAACTAGTCAAATTAATGATAGTTTAAAATCAACTCAAAAACAACTACAACAAACAGAATTGGAATTAGCTATTTTAGAAAATTCTCAATTAGTAAATAATGCAAAAGATATTGGTAATTCAAGCCATAATGCAAAAATATTAGTTGCTAATGTTACTAAAGGAAGCCATGCTATACGTGAGATTGCAGAAGCACTAAAACAAAAATTTGTGAATGCAAAAGTGAACAGCATTATCATTTTAGCAACTAAAGATAATGATGCAGGCAAAGCAAATGTTTTAGTAAGCATTGATAAGAATTTACATGGCATAGTAAAAGCAAATGAAATTGCAGGAAGTATTGCTCAAAAATTGGGGGGTAAAGGTGGTGGTAAACCTGATTTAGCACAAGGTGGGGGTTCTGATATTGCTAATCTGCAAAAAGCATTAGATGAAATTAACAATGAATTGATTTCAAGATTATCTTAATTATAATTGTACGGATTACAGAAACAAATTAAGCTAAATATTTTATACTTATAATATTTAGCTGAGAATATTATTCATAGATATATTTTAGAAAAATATTTAATTATAATATTTTGATTAAAAAATGATAGATAATTAAAAACAAGAGTCATTCCCACGCAGGTGGGAATGACATATATGTATAATTTGTATTGCATAACTTCTATCAATATAAACTCTCATTTAGCTTAATTATTACCCAGCTTTGCTAATACCAGTTAGCAGCAATAACTGGATTTAAACTGTCTTGATAATTTTGTGGTAAAGTAGTTTGCCCCATTGTTGGCGGTGCAAAGCTTGCCATGGCTTGTATTAACTGATCTACATCAGAATTAATTAAAACTCATGTTAAAAGGATGTGTACTAATTTTAGTAATACCAAGTTCAGCTAAAGTTTTTAGCTCCCCTTCATCGGTTATGCAATCGGTGTTTGCATCTTGCCAAATTTTAAGTTTTTCCCACACTTCATCATATTCATCTATTCTATTATCATGATTGCTATCCATACGTTGGAGTGCGTCATATCCATTACTGCTCTTATACCATTAGTTACAGTAGTTGTATCACTAAATATTTGAGAGTGTTATTTAAGTAGAGCATGTATTATAATAAAGAAAAATCATAGGAAAAAAATAAATGTTAAACTGTAAATTATGTAAAAGTGAAGAGATAAGGAAGAATGTAAAGATAAGAG
>JBJOQB010000086.1:0-7075 GCA_046050125.1 Pseudomonadota bacterium | reverse complement strand
AGATGATGATAAAAATGACGATGGATTGGATAAATTAAATGATACTATTATTAATCGTAATATAAATCAAAATAATTTAATTAATAATAACCATAATATTAAGCCTGTATTAAATCCAAATAATGTGAATGATGTAATCGGTAGCATTGAATTTTCCGATATTACTCAAGTAGAACACGCTTGTGAACAGGCTCATTTAAACTATGAAAATTGGGCAGTTAATAGCAATCAAAAAAGAGCTGAAATTTTATTAAAAGCTGCTGAAATGTTTGAAGAGGTTGAATACCAAAACCATTTAATCAACTTACTCATGAGGGAAGCTGGCAAAACGCTCAAAAATTCAATTGCTGAAATTAGAGAAGCAGTAGATTTTTTAAGGTACTATGCAAAACAAATTCTTGATTATCAAAGCCAAATCCATAATATGCAACCATTAGGGGTTGTTACTTGTATCAGCCCATGGAATTTCCCACTTGCTATTTTTATTGGTCAAATAAGTGCAGCTTTGGTATGTGGGAATTCAGTAATAGCTAAACCAGCTGAGCAGACCAGCTTAATTGCTGGATTTGCTGTAGATATTATGCATAAGGCAGGCGTTCCTACATATGCACTACAGTTATTGATTGGATTAGGCGAAACTATAGGCGATGCAATGGTAAAAAATCCCCATGTGCAAGCAGTAATTTTTACAGGTTCTTTAAACGTAGCAAAAATTATTCAATCTAATTTATCATCAAGATTAAATCAACATGGGCAACCAATTGTATTAATTGCTGAAACTGGTGGACAAAATGCAATGATTGTTGATTCCTCTGCGTTACCTCAACAAGTTGTGCAAGATATTATTCAGTCTTCATTTGATAGTGCTGGTCAACGTTGTTCTGCTTTACGTGTTTTATGTATACAAGAAGATATTTACGAACATACAACCGAATTAATACAACAAGCTATGGAAGAGTTAAATATAGGTAACTCAATAAATATTAATTGTGATGTAAATGCTGTTATTGATAGAGAGTCTTTGCTGAATATTCAAACATATATTAAAACTCTAAAATCATCGCATATTATTTATCAACCTAACTCTAATTCACAAAAGCAAAGTAGCATATCAAATAATGGATATTTCTGCCCACCTACGCTCATTTATATTAATAGTTTAGATGTTTTACAAAATGAAGTTTTTGGGCCTGTACTACATATTATGAAATATAAAAGAGAAGATTTAGCAGAATTGGTTAATAATATCAATCATCTTGGTTATGGTTTGACTATGGGTGTTCATTCTAGGATTGAGGATAGCATTCAAACCGTATTAAAAAATTCTCATGTTGGTAATGTTTATGTTAATCGTAATATGGTTGGTGCAATTGTTGGAGTACAGCCATTCGGTGGAGATAATTTATCAGGAACAGGACCTAAAGCAGGCGGTGGCTTGTATTTATTAAAATTATTGCAAAATAAGCAAGAATGTAACTATATTATTTATAAATACCTCAAACAAATGCAAGAAGATGAAGATAACTCTATTCGATTAGAAAGTGTAACAGGCGAAGTTAATGAATACTCTTTAAGTATAAAAAAGCATATATTATGCATAGCAGATAAAGCATTGGATTTAAAAAAGCAAATTGATTTAGTGTTTAATATGGGTGTAAGTCCAATTATACTTGAAGTGCATAAAAACCGTATTCATGGCATATCAGATGTAGATAGCAAGCTAATTACAACGGCACATAATATTGAAAAAATTCAAAATTTAGATGCGATATTATATGCAGGCAAGGATTCTATAAGTATTATGCAAATTATTGCGAAAAGCTATCAAAAAATTATCCCAATAATTACTCTTAATGAAGATAATAGCTATAGTTTAGTGAGTTTATTTAATGAAAAAAGTGTATCGATTAATACTACGGCAGCAGGTGGGAATGCTAGTTTGATGTCTTTATAATCTTTGGCTAAAATATAATAAAAGCTATACTTGAAATATAAAATCCATGGTATAGCTTTTTACATTTAGAATATTACAAAAATATATAATATATAACTAAATAAAATTAAGCACCAACAGAAGATGATAATGCTTGCATAACAGCATCATAATTAGGCTCATCTTTGATTTCTCTTACTAATTGCGTATGAATTACTGTATTTTTTTCATCTAAAACTACTACTGCTCTTGCTGTTAAACCTTTTAATACGCCACTAGCAATATCAACGCCATAAGCTTTTTTAAATTCTGGGTTACGGAATGTAGATAATGTAATTACGCTTTCAATTCCTTCAGTAGAACAAAAACGTTTCATAGCAAATGGTAAATCTGCTGAAATTGCAAGTACAACTGTGTTGTCAAGAGAGGCTACTTTTTCATGGAATTTTTTTGTAGAAACTTGGCATGTTGGAGTGTCTAAGCTTGGCACAATATTTAAAATTTTACGTTTTCCTGCAAAACTTTCTAAAGTAACTTCTGATAAATCAGCAGCTGTTAATGTAAATGTTGGTGCTTGCTGACCTTGTGTTGGTAATGTTCCGTTAATTTCAACTGGGTTTCCTGCTAATGTTACGCTCATAATTATCTCCTATGGCTTGTGAGTTATTGAAGTATAGCTAAATGATAACTTTTAGTATATTTGTTATCCTTAAAATCGCTTATTGCTGTACTATTTGTACTATCTTATTTCCAATTAGCAATTTCTGCATAAATTATTTTGATTTAGCTATGTTATTATACGATATGTTAAATTATTTAGTAACCATATCTATAATATGTGCAACTAAATAATTTTTATAAAAATTAAGACTCATTTTCGTATACAATTTCCCATTTTATACCGTCATACTGCCAGTACTGGCGTTTTTGTAGTACGCTTTGCTTCATTTTGCCTTTTTCTTTACTCATTACATCAGGTATCATCATATCTTGCTCAAATGTAATTAATAAAGTTGGTTCATTTGTTGGATAGCGATATATGCTCAAATGTCTCATATTTTGTAATCTAACTTGCTTTTGGTCAAAGAAAATGAAGTATTTTTTTAGCCATTCTTCATAATTTTTCTTATCAGATTTAAATAAATTAAATGAATATAACTGTTTATAACTTTCAAAATCGTATGTATCCCAAGCTTCTTGCCATCTTTTTACTAAATTTAAAGCTTCATCTCGTTCTTTTTTCCATTTATCTAAGTCTACCCATTCCGTAGATTTATTTATAACTACAGGTGTTGTTCCAACTTGTGTAAATTTGAATAATCTCTCTAAATCTGGATTTGTCAATACAACACAGCCTTCACTAGCTCTTGGCGGTCGGCTGTATGTATCGCTTGGTACTCCGTGTATCCAAATATTTGTGCCTGTAATATTATTACGCTTATCCCATTCGTTTGGAAAGCTTAAAGGCATAGCTGCATAACCGTACATGTCAGGTAAAGTTTTTTTTGGAATTGGTACGCCTAAATTATAAACACCTAAAGGGGTTTTATTATCGCCTTCCTGTTCTTTATCTACGCCTTTTTTACCAATTGTTATATAGTAATCAAATAAAAACTTAGGGCGTCCATTTACATTTTCATATAAGTATATTCTTGATTTTTCAGGGTCAACAACTAATGCGGTTTTTTGTCTTGGTGCAAGATTTAATAAAGAGCGTGGAATTAGCCTTGGGTCAGGTCTTTCGTATAGGCTTTTAATGCGAGCCATTGCCTCTTCCCTCAAGCTTGCCCCTTTATTTTGGCTAATTAAATTTTCATTATTATAAGTTGGTGGCGATGGTGGAGCTTTAGGGTTAATTTTATTATCAACTTTGCTATCAATACTCATTTTGCCTTGTTGATTTAAAATCAAGGTTTGATTTACGTCTTTATTACCTTGGTTTAATATCGTTAAAAGGTCTGATTTTAAAGCTAAAGCTACTGAGAAATTTGGATATTGTTGTAGTAAAATATCAATTCTTTTCACTGCTTCTTCATATTTTTTTGAGGCAATTAATTTATATATTTCAAGTAAATGTGCATCAACACTTACTACTTGTTCTATTTTTCCGCTATATGATTGTGTAGGTTGCTTATTATCATTTGTGCCAAGGCTAGCTGATGCAATAACTGTATTTGTATTAATAGCATTATTAACATTACTTTGGGCATTAGAATTTATGCTAATACTAAAAACTATAGTGCCTAAACTAAGAACTAAATAATTTTTAGCCTGCAAAGCCACGTTTACGCTTACGTTTTTTATCATTGGTATTTGTTTCATCTTCTGTAAATTCCGTATTATCGCCTATGTTATCATTATTATCTTTATCTATTTGATTATTATAACCTGTATTTGCCATTACTTGCTGTTGCAGTAGGATTAATGCTTCTTTTGTTTGCTGTATGTTTTTAGCAAATTGCTTTTTGATATGCAGTATATAAGCAAAAGCAAATGATAATAAAATAACCGAAAATATTATTATATAAAATAATGGCTGACTAGCTTGAGCAACTACACTTGCACGAATTACTTCAAATATACCGACATTTCTATCTGTAGGTTTTACGCCATTTACTGCTTCATTTGCCTTACTATCTTTATTATTTTGTACAGAGCTTGCACTATTTGGCTTAGTCTCGCTACTAATTGAGTTATGCATAGAATTAGTGCCACTTGCTAAATTAGCATTTAAATTTTCATCAGTAGCACTTGTCCCACCGCCTAAACCTAATCCTAAATCAGTGTTAGATGCACTAGCGGTACTGCTAGCATTTAACATTTGACGCTCTTTTTGTTTAAATAATTCAACTGCTGATGGTTCATCAAGCTTTAATGTTGGCTTATTTTGAGCTTTTTGCTGAATGTCTGGTACAGTTTTTTTATCTTCTTCTTTTTTTTCAGGTTTTGATTCAGCTTTTTTAGCCTGTTCTGGTTTATCTAATTTTGTATTAGTTGATTGTGGAGTTGCTTCTACTTTTGCAGATTTTTGTACAGAAATTTCTATCTGTTTAGTAGATGTTTTTTTATTTTCTGTTTTTAGTGTAGCTGGTTTGGCTGATTTTTCTGCTTCTTTAGGCTTATTAGTTTGAGCTTGTGTAGAAATTTGTTGATTATCTGATTTTTTTTCTATGTATATAGTGCCGCTATGTTGAATTGGTTCGGAATTATCTGATTTTATATCATCATTATTGTTTTGATTACTTTGATTATTAGGTGTTTGATTCAAAATGACTTTTTTGTTATTTGTAATTTGCACATCGCCATAACTATCGCCACTACCTGTATTGGTTGTGGTATTCATAGCTGTAGTTGGATTGGCTAAATCAGCAGTAGGATTAATGCTATTATCTACTACTCTTGCTGTATTAATATCATTTGCAGGTGCTAATTCTATAAATTTAGTATAAGATTTTTTGATAGTTTGACCGCTATAACTAAGTTTGAGCAATAAATTAATTACAGGTTCGTTAAAATTAGCTTTAGTTGTAATACGGATAATATATCTATCTTTTTGCTTAATAATTTTTAAATCAGCCTCAGCTAAATCTGCACTGTAATCAAGATGTTCTTTTGTATATTCATCAACGCTAGCAATTTCAGCTGTGGTATTAGGTTCAACTTTGCCGATAACTTCAATTTCAGCTACTAATGGTTTATCTAATGTTGATTTAACGCTTAAATGCCCTAAGCCAGCGGCATAAATAGACATACTGCCACATAAATAAGCTGAAAGCACTGCTAATTTCATGCTTTTTTTCAATCTAAGATTTGTATGATTGTGTTTGCTAATTTTCATTAAGTGTGTTTTATAAGACTTTTATACCGGTTTTCATATTAATATAATAGATATTAAATATCAATCAAGAATTATATAAGTATGTATAATAATACATAGTTATAGCATAATACATCATTTTTTATCATTATGTTTAAAAAATAAACTTTTGCAAAGATTATCTACTATATAGTACAATTCATTTAAATGGCGTAATATTTTTAGTCTTAATCTATTTTGTAAATAATGATATTTTACTCCTTTAAATCTTTTTTCATCTAGTCTTAGGTTATGTATTATATGCATTTATTTTGTATATTAGGGGCAACAGCCAGCGGTAAAACAGCTTTATCTATTCAATTAGCTCAATATGCTAAACAGCAGTATAATATTGATATTGAAATTATTAGCCTAGATTCAGCTTTAGTATACCAAGATATGGATATAGGCACAGCAAAACCAACCATGCAAGAAAGATGCGGAATTAAGCATCATTTAATTGATATTATTCCCCCAACACATAATTACAATGTTGGCGAGTTTTTGCAAGATGTAGATAATATTACAAAAATTATAAAAGATAAAACCAACCATAGTAATAAATTATTTATCATCGTTGGTGGCACCATGTTATATCATCATGCATTAACTCATGGTTTGCATGATATACCAAACCAAAATTTAGAAATTAGGCAACAAATTAATCAAGAAGCAGAATTACATGGTTGGCAGTTTATGCATAATAAACTTAGTCAGATTGATAAATCAACCGCAGATAATATCAAACCAAATGATATGCAACGTATACAACGTGCCTTGGAAATATATTATACAAGCGGAAAACCGCCATCTTATTTTTACAATCAACACCGAGAAAGTAAGTATAAATTGACTAATATTGCTTTAATGCCTCCACGTGATTTATTACATAAAAAGATAGAACAAAGATTTAATTTAATGTTAGAACAAGGCTTTATAAATGAAGTAACTAACTTAATAGATAAATATCCAAGCCTAAATTTAGAAAGTAATTCAATACGTTGCGTTGGTTATCGTCAAGCATATGAATATATAAAGAATAACATCACCTATCAGCAATTTATTGATATGGGAGTTGCAAGCACAAGGCAACTAGCAAAAAGGCAAATTACATGGCTAAGAAAAACAGAGAGTTATCACATTGATTCTAGTTTAAATAATTCTTTTGAGTTGTTAAAAATTAAGTTTGATGAATATTACCTAAGTTGAGAGTGTTATTTAAGTAGAGCATATATTATAATAAAGAAAAATCATAGGAAAAAAATAAATGTTAAACTGTAAATTAT
>JBJOQB010000085.1:0-5136 GCA_046050125.1 Pseudomonadota bacterium | reverse complement strand
TATAAATGAGAAGTTATATATTATTTACTCATTTAATTATAACAATAGAGACAATTATGCAATACTCACTTAATTATTTTATTAATAAATACATATATCCATCTCATAAATTAGCCAAAGATAAAAGTAATATATCAAATGTAAAAACATTCCAACATGACCCTAAACCCACCAATTATTCCACAAATCCCATTACTACTAATTCAGATAATTTACTAAATACCAAATCCAATCCTAGTTATAAACATAATATAGATGTAGAAAAAGTATTAAAAGATATAGTAGATGATTTACAAAATCAACTTCATTTAGGGGAAGTAGCAAGTTATATACCTGAATTATTAAATGTAAAAAAAGAGCAATTAGGCGTTGCAATTGCAACATTAGATGGTAAAGTATATGCTGCTGGAGACTCAAATAAGCCATTTTCAATACAAAGTATATCAAAAATTTTTTCTTTGACAAAAGCAAAACAATTACTAGGCGATGATTTATGGACTAGAGTAAGTAGGCTACCATCAAATGACCCATTTAATGATATTATAAAAATTGACCAAAATAATGGCATACCAAGTAATCCATGCATGAATGCAGGTGCTTTAGTAACAACAGATGTACTTTACAGAGCTTCTAATAAAAATTCTAAAAATTCAGTTTTGCACCTTGTAAAAAAATTATCAGGTAATGATAACATTTATATAAATACTAAAGTTTCTGCATCTGAAATGAGTTGCTCACATCGAAATATGGCAATTGCTAATTTAATCAAAAGCTTTGGTAATTTAACTAATAAACCCAAAGATGTTGTACAACTTTATACAAATAATTGTGCAATAGAAATGACTTGTGAAGAACTAGCAAAATCATTTTTGTACTTAGCAAATAATGGAATTATGCCAATGTCAAATAGTAAAATAATTGATTGCGATGCAACTAAACAAATTAATGGCATAATGCATACTTGTGGTGGATATGGCGAATCTGGCGAGTTATCAGCTAAAATTGGCTATCCATTAAAAACTGGTGTTGGTGGTGGAATTGTTGTTATAGTTCCTAATTTTGGTGTTATTACAGCATGGCACCCAGCTTTAAATGAACATCATAATACCTATGTTGGAAGCATTGCCGTAGAAAGAATAACCGAAAGATTACATTTATACATTCAAAACTATGTGCAAAAACGCTTAAATGTTAGACATTAAGCATTAATGCATATAAATTATTACAATTAAAGCACAAATTTTACTAAGCTGTTACTAGATAAAGCTTTGTAAATATCGTCTAATTGCTGTTGACTCACAACGTACACAGTAATAGTTAAAGATAGGTAGTGATTTTTACTTGAAGGTCGCATCTCTATACATGATTCATCAAATCTTGTATCTATCTTTTTCACAATCGAAGCAACTTCTTGAGCAAATCCATCTTGCATTAATCCAATAACCTTAATTGGAAACTTACAAGGAAATTGAATTAATGATTTATCTTTATCTAATTTATCTTTTTTATTATCCATATGATTTTATCTATATATTTATAAAATGTTGTTTATAGTATGCCATTTCTTGAATTGACTCATGTATATCAGCTAGGGCTGTATGTAATTGTTTTTTCTCAAAGCCTTTTATAATATCAGCTTTCCAACGTTTTGCTAATTCTTTTAGAGTTGAAACATCAACATTTCTATAATGGAAATATGCTTCCAATTTTGGCATATATCTGTACATAAATCGGCGGTCTTGGCATATACTATTGCCACACATTGGGCTTTTTTGTGCATATGTATACTTTTTGATAAATTCTAATAATTCTTTTTCTGTGCTTTGCTCTGTATTTTCAGTAGTTTTTACTCTATCAATTAAGCCTGACCTTCCATGCGTTGATTGATTCCATTTATCCATACCAGCTAAAATTTCATCTTTCTGCTTAATAGCATACGATGGACTTTCTGCAATTATATTTAAATGAGAATCCGTAATTACTACAGCTACTTCAATTATTTTATCTGTATCTGGGTTTAATCCTGTCATTTCCATATCTACCCAAATTAAATTATATTCACTTCTTTGATTTTTACTGTAATTGGTATTATTAGTGTTGCTGTTTGTGATATCAGTTTGATTTATCATTGATTTATTTGCTTTGTATTTATAGCAATAGTGTGTAAAATAAGACATTATAACATATTTCACGTATTTTTATGTTGCCAAGCTACCTTTTTATTGCGTTTATTTTGATTATTTTGACCATGCAAATTTACTTAGCATGTCGTCAAATCAAGCATATTAGCAATAATTATGCTAATGTTCCAATTAATTTTGCAGAATATACTAGCTTAGAACAGCATCAAAAAAGTAGTAAATATAGCTTGGCTAAACTTAAAATTAGTATTTTTGAATATATTAGCGAAACTGTAATTTTAGTTATTTTTACATTATGTGGCGGATTACAATATATTGATAGCTACTTGAGCCACAATATCCAAAATGAGTATTTGTATGCAATTGCATTGTTTAGTGCTGTGTTTGGTATATCATCTATTGTAGGCTTGCCATTTGCCTATATTAGGCAATTTAAAATTGAGCAAGCATTTGGATTTAATAATATGACTTTGGGTTTATTTATTTCTGATGCTATAAAACAAGCTTTGCTATCGTCTATTTTACTATTTCCCTTGTTATGTGCTGGATTATTACTACTTAAACAAAATAATGGCTGGTTTTATGCTTGGCTAATTTGGATTGGATTTAATGTATTAATTATGTTAATTTATCCAAAATATTTAGCTCCTATTTTTAACAAATTTACAAAATTAGATGAAAATAAGTATGCTGATTTGATTTCTAAAATGCATAATCTGTTTAATAATGCTAATTTTAAATTAACAGATATTTTAGTAATGGACGGCTCTAAACGTTCTAGCCATGGGAATGCTTACTTTACTGGGTTTGGTAAATCTAAAAGAATTGTATTTTTTGATACATTACTTAATAATATGAATGAAAACCAAACAATATCTATATTAGCTCATGAACTTGGGCATTTAGCACATAAGCATTTGATAAAAAGATTAATTTCATCTTTTATATTTAGTTTAGCATTTTTTTATATTATTCATATTTTATATAGTTTTTTCCCATTTTATCAATTTATGGGAGTTGCTCCACATTTATTTGGTATTACATCTATCCATAGTAATTATCCACTATTAATTATTTTACTTTTATTAATTATGCCTTTTGCATCATTTATTTTTACGCCAATTGCAAGCCATACATCTCGAAAACATGAATTTGAAGCAGATGCATTTGCAGTAAAACATACAAATTCTGCTGATTTAACCTCTGCACTAATTAAATTATATAATGATAATTCAAGCTTGTTTACTCATGATGAGCTATATTCAAAATTTTACTACAGCCACCCACCTGCTAATGAAAGAATTAAAGCAATTAGTTTTAAAAATTAAGGAATTAATTATATGAACATAGATAATAAAGAAGATATAAAAGCATTAGTAGTAGCAAGCTTTGGGAATAATTATATAATTTGCACGGAAAATAATAATTATATAGAAGCACGCTTTAAGGGCAAAACAGAAAGAGCAGTAGTTGGCGATGTAGTTGATATAAAAATTACAGCTTATACAAATGATGAAATAAATAATAATGTAAAAAAAGCTAGCCAAGCCAGCATTACTAAAATTCATAAGCGTAAAAATCTACTTTATAGAAGTGATGCAAATAAAAATAAATCTTTCGCCAGTAATTTAGACCACGTTTTGTTAGTAGTAGCAACAGAGCCTAGTTTTAATCCATCGCTGATTGATAGGGCAATAATTGCATGTGAAATTGAAAATATACCATTTAGCATCATTTTAAATAAATGTGATATTAACAACAAATTAGAATATGCAAGAGAACAGCTTAGTATATACACACAACTTGGATATGAAGTAATTGAATTAAGCTCAGTTAATAACTCAAATGCTATTACTGAATTATTTGATAAATTTAAAAAGAATAATAAAAACTGCTTACTAATTGGTCAATCAGGCATGGGAAAATCAAGTTTAATTAATTCGTATATGCCTGAGGCTAAACTACAAATACAAGAAATTTCTAAAAAATTAGATAGTGGTAAACATACAACTACCCACACTAAGCTATATAAATTTAATCAAAATAATGATAAATTTAGCAATGGATATCTAGTTGATTCCCCAGGATTTCAATTATTTGGCTTGCATCACCTTTCAAGTAGCCAGATTATGCATGGATTTAAAGAATTTAAACCATTTTTTGGTAAGTGCAAGTTTCACAACTGTATTCATCAACATGAGCCACAATGTGCTATATTAGAAGCTTATGAAAATGATGAAATATCTGAACAAAGGTTTGAAAGTTACAGTGAGTTAATTAATATTTTTTAATTTATTTTAAATTTATAAAAATATACTTAATAAATCAATATTTTATTAAAAGAATCCTTGTATATATATGCATATTATATTAAAATTCAGTTTTAAATTAACTTAAATAAGAGTTTTAATATGCCACCTGTAACTAATAATCCAAATGTAAAAACAAGAAGAAAGTTTAGAGTAGAAATACAAACACTACCAAATAAAACAAAAAATAGAACTATTGTATTTGTTGAAACAACCCATGACAAAAAAACAGGGAATTTGATTTCATCAAATGTAACAACTGCTACTTATAATTCAGCATTACCGCCAGAAATGGCTGCTTTATCGCCTAAGGCAGGGAAAATTTATCCAAAGCTTAATTATCCAAAGCTTAAAGATGAACCTTTGCTTACAAATATTACAAAAAAAACAACTGAAGCAAAACCTGTAGCTAAGCCGTCTCCTGCAGTAACACCTGCAGTTACTCCTGTTGTTGTCCCTCCGCCTCCTCCCGCTGTAACGCCTGCTGTTACCCCCGCTGTTATTCCTCCGCCTCCTCCCGCTGTAACAAATGATAAAGAACAAGCTAAATCTGTAGTTGCCAGTGTTGTAAGTAAAAAAAGCAATAAGCCATCTGTGATAAAAACACCTGTTAAACCATTATCAAAAGCATCTAGCATTGCAATTAGCGGATTAGGGAATATGCCAGCACCTTCTAGTATAAAATC
>JBJOQB010000084.1:0-4492 GCA_046050125.1 Pseudomonadota bacterium | reverse complement strand
ATTATGCAAGTTGTTTAATCTAAAATTGCAAATTTGCTATATAGTTAGCATAAATAAGAATAAAAAAAAGCCCCTGAATTACAGAGGCTGAATTATATTTGTGAATTATTACATATTATTGATTGCATTTGCCCATTTTAATCGTTCTGCCATCACAGGGCTTGCTGCTCTTTCAAAATTTCTCTCAAATGCCATTGCAGCCTCTTCAGCTGTTGATGCACTTTTAACTGCTGGAATAGTCCCTGTTTCAACATTATCTAATTCATATTTCAAGAATTGATAATTTCCTTCAGCACTATTAGGGTCATAACCATTGCTTTTACACCAACTTTCCATTTGACTTCTACGAGACCCTGTCCATTGAGCCCAACCAAAACCACCGCCACCACTGTACTCATTTACATCAGATTTCATACCATCACTTTCGTGGTATAAATTTCCGACAATCCCTGAAGCTTGTTCTTTAGTTAGCCCATAATCTTTCATCAATCTATCTCTAACTTCAACCGCTCTTTGGTTACTGCCTTCAGAGCCTTTACCGCCTGTAGTAACGTTTGAAAATTCGCCACTACCACCAGAACTACTAGATGATGATGTAGTTGAACTAGGTGTTGATGTTGGCTTAGGTTTTGGCGTAGTAGTTGGTATAGGAAACTCGCTATCTCCAACTGAAGATGCATTTATAGCAGCAGCACCTCCTAAAATACCACCTCCACCAAGTAAGCTATTGATATCAAAATTGCCACCCATGATGCTACTCATGTCAAAGCCACTCATTATGCTATTGATATCAAAATTACCGCCCATGATGCTACTCATGTCAAAGCCACCCATTATGCTGTTGATATCAAAATTACCACCCATGATGCTACTCATGTCAAAGCCACCAAAGGCACTCGATTGTGTACCTAAAAACTGTGATATATCTATGCTACCTACATCACCGCTTAAATTACCTAAACTAGCACTATTGGTAAGACCAGCTATTTGCGAGATGTCCATATTCCCCCCAAACTACTTTTATTACTCAATATTAAAAATGCCACTAAATATTAATTACTAATTATCAATTTATGGCAACCAAACTAATATAATTATCATGTTTATACATGCATAAAAAACCAGCTAAATATAATAAAAAGGTTTTATGCTTCGTAATAACTATGCTAATTAAATAGTTTAGTCATCAACTTTTACAGTGTAATATATTATATAAACACAATATATATATACACTTTTACCCTTTTTATACTCGTTTTATTGATTATTTTTCTGTCGTCTTAGCATTCGCCTTCGCTTAAACAAATTATTCATATTAGAAATACTCCTTATATTTGTGTGCAATAGTTAGTGAATAGTAAATATGAATTGTTCCAAATAATTACAAATAAATAAAATTAAATATAATAAATATAGCCAAAAATCCTGTATATAAATTTATTAACACAAAGCTAAAATATGATATAATTGACTTTTGCATATAAATATAAGAGGCATTACATGAATTCGCTACTTTCGAAATTGCAGTCTTACCCTTTTGAAAAATGGCGTTTATTAATAGAAGATGTATTGCCTGCAAATTTATCCCATATTAGTTTTGGTATGGGAGAACCAAAGCATGAAACCCCTGTATTCATCAAAGAAGCTTTAGCTAATAATTTAGATGGATTATCTACATACCCAACAACTTTAGGTAGCACAACATTAAGGCAAACAATTGCAAGCTGGATAAAAAAGCGTTATAGCCTTGAGGTTAATGCAGATAAAAATATTATTCCTGTAAATGGCTCACGAGAAGCTTTATTCTCATTTACTCAAGCAGTTGTGGATAGCTGTGTTCCAAATTCTTTAGTTGTATGTCCTAATCCTTTTTATCAAATATATGAAGGTGCCGTTTTACTAGCAGGTGCTCAACCCTACTTTATCAACCCAGATGCAGAAAATAATTTTGCATGTAATTATGATGCGATACCAGAGCATATATGGCAACAGGTACAAATGGTTTTTGTTTGTTCGCCAAACAATCCAACAGGTGCAGTAATGAATTTAGAGCAATGGCGTGTTTTATTTGAGTTATCAGATAAACATGATTTTATCATTGCAAGTGATGAATGTTATAGCGAAATTTACTTTGGCGATGCTCCATTAGGTGCATTAGAAGCTTCAAAAATACTTGGTAGAACCTTTAAAAATTTAGTTGTGTTTTCAAGTTTATCAAAACGCTCAAACGTTCCGGGGTTACGTTCGGGATTTGTGGCAGGCGATGAGAAAATTCTTGAATTATTTTTGCTTTATCGCACATATCATGGTTGTGCTATGGGTGTTGCAACACAAATGGCAAGTATTTCAGCATGGTCAGATGAAGAGCATGTAAAACAAAACCGAGAATTATATAAACAAAAATTTGATGCTGTTTTACCAATTCTACAGCCTTACTTTAATGTAAAATTGCCAGATGCAGGATTTTACTTATGGGCAAAATTATTACCTCAGTATAACTTAAGTGATACAGAATTTGCTAAGAAATTATTTGAAAAATCACATGTTAGTTGCTTACCAGGTAGTTACCTCGCACGTGAAGCTCATGGCGATAATCCAGGTCAAAACTACTTAAGATTAGCATTAGTAGCAAGTTTAGAGGAATGTATTGAAGGTGCTTATCGTATTGCTGAATTTGCACGAAATATTTAATAAAAATATAAAGTAATTATCAAACTTATTTATACATATGTTAAACACACATACTAAACATTCTTTAACGCTAGCAAGTGTATCTATGCTAAGAATGTTTGGGTTTTTTCTGTTGATGCCAATTTTAAGTTATCTTGCGAGTAAACTTACAGATAGTACGCCTTTAAAAATTGGTTTAGTTATGGGTATTTATGGCTTAGTCCAAGCATTTTTTTACTTTCCTTTAGGTATACTTTCAGACAAAATAGGTAGAAAACCATTAATCTATTTTGGTTTGGCTTGCATGTGTTTGGGCTCAATTATTGCAGCAAATACTCAAAATATTAACATTATGATTTTAGCTCGAGCAATTCAAGGTGTAGGTGCAATTTCATCAGTGCTATCAGCATTTGCGGCTGATATTATACCTGAAGAATTTCGTACAAAATCTATGATGATTATTGGGATTGGCGTTGGTATATCATTTCCTCTTAGCTTAATTATTTCTCCTATTTTATATAATAATTTTGGGCAAAGTGGAATATTTTACACCATTACAATTTGTAGTATCTTAGCTTTACCTAGCATAATTTCGTTACCAAATATAAAACCACAACCATATATTAAAAATACTCAAAACAGTAAAAATCATAGCTCAATTCTTAGTATTTTACGCATTATTATACAAGATAAATCAATTAAACCATGGCTAGTAGGTGTGATTTTTTTACATGCACTTAGTATGATGTTTTTTTATATCATTAGCTTTTTACTAGAAGAAAAAGGCATTATTTTAGCGAAACAATGGGTATTTTATTTGCCTATTTTAGCATTATCTTTTATATTTTCAGCAAAATTAGTAAGAGGTTTAGAGAAAAAACATCGATTTAGCCAAATATCTTACTTAAGTATAGCTTTAATTGGTATATCATCATTAGGATTGATTTTTAATCAAAGTTTAGCATTTAGTTTATTTAGCATATTAGTTTTAGTCTATTTTATTGGATTTAATATGCTAGAAATGTTTCAACCATCAATCATATCAAAACTAGCTCAGCCTAATTTAAAAGGTGCAACAATGGGCGTGTACTATACATTACAATCAATTGGAATGTTTATCGGTAGCATTAGTGCTGGATATGCAAGTAAATTTGCAATAAATCATCATTTTTCTAAAAGTGGTTTGATTTTTAGCTTGAGTTTATCATTTGTGGTAATATGGTGTTTATATAGTTATGCTAACTCAAATAATATAAAGTAAGTAAAATAAGGAATGTAATAATATGTCAGTAAATAAAGTAATTCTAGTTGGAAATTTAGGTGCAGACCCAGAAGTAAGATATACAGCTAATGGCGATGCAATTTGCACATTATCAATTGCAACATCTGAAACAAGAAAAGATAAACAAAGTGGCGAGAAAAAAACTATTACAGAGTGGCATCGTGTTGTAATGTTTGGCGAGTTAGCAGAAATTTCAAATAAGTGGCTAAAAAAAGGTTCACAAATTTACATTGAAGGTAAATTACGCACACGTAAATGGCAAGACCAACAAGGTAATGACAGATATACAACAGAAATTGTATCTGATGTAATGCGTATGTTGGGAAGTGCTAATAATAGAAGTGGAGATAATAATTCAGGTTCTAGTTCTGGTTCTAATAGCAATAATTCAAATAATTATGGCGATTATGAATATGATATGCCATCATCTAATTCAAATAATTCATCTTCAAGCAATAGTGGTAGCAGTAATAATCAATATTCTAGAGAACCTGTTACTAACAATACGAATAAATCATCTAATAATGTTGCATTTGATGA
>JBJOQB010000083.1:0-22819 GCA_046050125.1 Pseudomonadota bacterium | reverse complement strand
TCCTCTTATCTTTACATTCTTCCTTATCTCTTCACTTTTACATAATTTACAGTTTAACATTTATTTTTTTCCTATGATTTTTCTTTATTATAATATATGCTCTACTTAAATAACACTCTCAAACATTTAAATTATACACATAACTTTTTTATTTGCCTAACCATAGCTAAAAATAGTAAAATACCCTATTGAAAAATATAACCTACGGGAGAAGTAAATGGCATTAGTTCCTATGCGTCAATTATTAGACCATGCAGCTGAACAAAACTACGGTATACCTGCATTTAACATTAACAATTTAGAACAAGCACAAGCAGTTATGGAAGCAGCAGCAGAAGTTGATGCTCCTGTAATTATGCAAGCATCGGCAGGTGCTAGAAAATATGCAGGCGAAAGTTTTTTAAAATACCTAATTAAAGCAGCAGTAGAAACATATCCAAACATTCCTGTAGTAATGCACCAAGACCATGGACAATCGCCAACAATCTGCCAAGGTGCAATTGATTTAGGATTTACATCAGTAATGATGGACGGTAGTTTACAAGAAGATGGCAAAACTATTGCAACTTATGAGTACAATATTGAAGTTACAAAAAAAGTTGTACAAATGGCACATGCTTTAGGAATTAGCGTAGAAGGCGAATTAGGTTGTTTAGGTTCGCTAGAAACAATGGAAGGCGATAAGGAAGATGGACACGGTGCTGATGGTAAATTAACTTTAGAACAATTACTTACAGACCCAGAGCAAGCAGCTGATTTCGTAGCTCAAACGCAAGTTGATGCATTAGCAATTGCAATTGGTACAAGCCATGGCGCATATAAATTTAGTCGCAAACCAACAGGCGATATTTTAGCGATTCAACGCATTAAAGAAATTCATGCACGTTTACCAAATACACATTTAGTAATGCATGGCTCTTCAAGCGTACCACAAGATTTACTTGAGAAAATTCGCCAATTTGGTGGAAATATGAAAGAAACTTACGGCGTGCCAGTTGAAGAAATTCAAGAAGCAATTAAATATGGCGTACGTAAAATCAATATCGATACAGATATTCGTTTAGCGATGACTGCTGCTATTCGCCAATTCTTTGCAGAACACCCAGACAAATTTGACCCAAGAGAATACTTAAAACCTGCAAGTGCCGCAGCTAAAGAAATTTGCAAACAACGTTTTGTATCTTTCGGTTGTGCTGGCATGGCAAGTAAAATTAAACCAATTGGTTTAAGTGTAATGGCAGGTATGTACGAAAGTGGCGAATTAGCTCAACGCATTATTGCCAATGCTTAGTTAGATTGATTAAGCATTTTTAATTTTATGCTTGATTGAATAATAAAGAGGTAAGGTTTATTTATTATACTTATTATATATAATATTTAAATTGCCTCTGTTTTTATTTTTACTATTATATTAAAAATATGCCTAAAACTATAATAAAATCTGCCAAGCCAATTTCTTCCATACCAATTCTAAAAACACCTCGCAAAGGTGCAAAAAATCGTGCATCTGTTCTACCAAATGTTTTACAAGATTTAAATGCTGGAATTGAACAAACAGCTAGTTTGAGCGAAGCATTAGCAATTAATTTTATTGATTTACTATCTTCTGTTTATCCACAGTATAAAAAAGAAATCGCACAAGATTTACAAGGAATATCAGAACTAGGAATTTTAAAGAAAATGCAAAATTCTGCAGAATGGATAATCAAAAAATTTGGTACAGAAAAAGTAGAAACCTCATTATCATTATCATTAAAATCTCAAGTAGAAATATTATCCAACCACACATCTGATACTATACGTGGAATTTCATGCTACTTAATTACATATCTTTATAACGATATTCAAATATCACTTAAACACATCTACAATTTAGCAAATGACCATCATTTTTCAGTTAGAGAATGGGCTTGGCTGGCACTACGCAATCAATTAATTAAGCAATTTCATTTAGCTTTGCCTATTTTATATGCATATAGTATAGATAAAAATGAAAATATCCGCCGATTTGCTAGCGAAATCTCAAGACCACGTGGTGTATGGTGTGCTCATATTAATATCCTAAAACATAATATTGATGATAGCCTAGAATTATGCAAACCCATACTCAATAATTTACAGGCAGATAGTAGTAGATATGTACAAAACAGTGTAGGAAATTGGCTAAATGATTGTGCAAAGAGCCAAAAAGATTGGGTTATGGATTTGTGTAATAGTTGGGATAATACTATCCCTGAAACAAGTTATATCATCAAACGTGGGCATAGAAATATATAAAATAGTCTAGTTTAATTCTAATAGTAAAAATTAATCTTTACTAGGCACAAATTTAACTTGAGAATTACCTTTATATACACCATGAACCCATTCCCTCAAGCTCAGACCTGCTAATTGTTAGACCATCAGATCCATGAGTTTCAAGAGACTTTATAAAATTACTTAATGCATCTGCAAATTGAGTTTGATTTATTTGAAATTTTTCTTGAGTTGATGCATTACGGTTAGACGATAATACATCGTATGTTCTATCCGCACGATTAAATGATAATTTTAATTTATAAAGTGCTAATTTGTCACAATTTGAATTATCTTTTCTTGCAGAAGCAGAATGCTTATGATTGCATAGTAATCTATTGTCATCAATAAGATAACCATTTCGGTTTAATTTTATAGCCATATAAATCAAGTCTAATAAAAAAAATTAATAATTAATTCAGAATTTGGTGGAGTCGGTGGGAATCGAACCCACGTCCGTAAGCACTCTACAACTAGTTCTACATACTTAGCTGTGTTATTTAGTTTTAATTAAGTAAATATAAACCAGCATACACCTACTTAACGATTTGCTAAAGTTTAGTATTACCCATAGCAACCTAGGTAATACGATTTGATGTAGGGGTTTCTCCTAGCCTTACCCATCAACAAACAAGGGGCGGAGGGCGTTATTGTTGTTTAGACAATTAGGCAGCTACAGCTGCTGCACCAAAGAAAGATGCATTTACGCCAGTTTTTGCTTTTTTAGCATTTATTTTGTTTCTCGCTTATTTACAAGGTATCGAGTCCTTGGTATGCCCTAAATTGCTTTGCAACCCCCGTCGAAGCCATGTCGACCCCATGAAAGTATCTAAGCTAAAATAGATAATTCCATTATAGCACAATTCTAATTCATTTAGAATAATATTAATTTATTATTTACACTCTCAAATTATTAAAGTTATATTCATAAGGATTATGCAAATAATTTTGTTGATTATTTTTGCTCAGTTGAGCTGTTTTCCATAATTCCGATGCAAAATTTAGTGATAATAAGCTTTTAATTTCAGTACCATTAAAATGTCTTGTATTATTGTTTAAATTGCCTAATCGATTATTTTCTATTTTTACATCAGTAGAATTAATATTGGTATTGGTATTAGGTTGATTTAAAGCATTATATACAACATTTCTATGTATTTGACGTGCATAAGCTTGAAAACCATTTTGAAATACTGATGACAATTCTTGTTTAAAAATTTTGCGATATGATGGGTGTTGAATGCTAGTATTATCTTTATTTTGCTTTCTATACTGTTCTTGCCCCCAACTCTTTATAGCAATTTGGCTAAATGCTAAGCTAAATACTTCTTTTTTACTAAATTGATAATTTTGTGGAGGTAAAATAGTTTTTTGCGAATGCTCAGGAATAGCATTATATAAAGGGTGATTTACTATATCTTATAGTGTCAAATTTGTAGAAACCTGCCTAAAAGCTCTGCCTACATTCTGATGTTGAAGAGTAGCATAATTTTGTAAGCCTACTTTTGTACCTGTAATAATTCTGTTAAGTAATTTCATAATCTTCCCCTAAATTTATGTATATTAAGTTAAGCAACATATTTCTTATTATATGGTATAAATTAATTTGTATTTAATAAATTAGGGTTTGTACTAGCTTACGTGTTCTTTAAATTTAATATGCCAAATAATTATCATTATGCTATATAATATTGAATAAATAATACTTGAATAATAATAAAAATCACATGATATTTAATTTAATTGCGAAAGATGGTTTAGCTAGAAGCGGTAAAATAACATTAAATCATGGGGAAGTTGAGACCCCAATTTTCATGCCTGTAGGAACATATGGAGCAGTAAAAAGCGTATCTCCGCATGAATTATTGGATATGAAAGCACAAATTATTTTGGGCAATACCTTTCATTTATGGCTTAGACCTGGATTAGAGACAATTTCTATACATCAAGGATTACATAATTTTAATTCATGGCATAAGCCAATTCTAACTGATTCTGGCGGTTTTCAAGTATTTAGTTTAGGGGCATTAAGAAAAATTAGTGAAGAAGGGGTTAAATTTTCTTCGCCAATTAATGGGGATAAATTATTTCTATCGCCTGAAATTTCTATGAAAATTCAAAGCGTTCTAAATAGCGATATAGCAATGCAATTTGATGAATGTACGCCTTATTTAACGAATGGACAGCCTACATCTGCAAAAATCGCTGAAAGCTCAATGCGATTAAGTTTAAGATGGGCAATGCGTTCAATTAATAGTTACAGTGAATATCAACAACAAACTAATCCTAGCTCTCCAAATGCTTTATTTGGGATTGTGCAAGGTGGTATGTATGAAAATTTAAGAGATATTTCTTTAGGCGAATTAGAAAATATGCCTTTTGATGGGTTAGCAATTGGTGGGTTATCTGTTGGCGAGCCAAAAGAAGATTTTAGCCGAATTTTAGCACATACTGCACCAAAAATGCCTGAACATAAACCACGATACCTAATGGGTGTAGGCACTCCAGAGGATTTAGTAGAGGCAGTAGGTCAAGGTATTGATATGTTTGATTGTGTAATGCCAACTCGAAATGCAAGAAATGGTTGGTTATTTACTAGATTTGGGGATATAAAAATCCGCAATGCTAAATATAAAAATGATATAAAACCACTAGATGAAACTTGTAAATGCTACACTTGCCAAAATTTTAGCCGTAGTTACTTGCATCATTTACAAAAAAATAATGAGATTTTAGGTGCAAGATTAAATACAATACATAATTTACATTATTACTTAGATTTAATGCAAAATATGCGTGATGCAATTCGTAGTCAATCATTTAAGCAATTTGTGGCTGATTTTAAATATGATAGACAGCAATTAGGTAAAAATCAAGATTAATATTTTATAGGTTTATCGTTTAAATTTAGGTTTATCATAATATGATTGATATAGGTTTTAGCAAAATCCTCATTATTGGGGTTGTAGCATTAATTGTCATAGGCCCTGAACGCCTGCCAGCAACAGCTAAAGCAATTGGCATATTATGGTCAAGGTTTCAGCATTACATGTTTAAGCTAAAGCAAGAGGTAAATCAACATATTAGCTTAGAAGAAATAAATAAGCTAAAAAGTGAAGCAATAGAAGCCAGCCACGATATACAAAGTAACCTTAGTAATATCCAATCAAGCATAAGCTCTGATTTGCATACTAATTTACACAGCAATAGCGATGAAGATGACATTTATGCTATGGATAAGCATAATTACCAACCTAAGTTATGCCACGGTAGGTATAGCTGGCGTTTGAAAAAGCTGAATATGCCATTATGGTATAAACATAAAAATGGCATAAAAGGACGTGTGCAGAGTGGCTCTGCACGCATGAAAAGATTTAGATATAGAGAAAATTCTAAGAAATATTTTATATTCTAATCTTAAATGTTTAGTCTTTTAGCTCCTCAGAAATAATTTTCAAATAAGCAGGTATAGCCCTCTCTAAATATATTCCTGCTTTGCCTATTAGTTCAGGGTGATGCAAACCTCTTTCCTGCTCAATATCATCTCCACCTGTTCCAATAAACATATACAAAGCTTCGCTAACTTTATCATTATGCTTGACAAATGGAAACCCATCTCTGCCACCAATTTGTGCTGCATTTGTATTAATTTTATTGATACTATGTGGTATTTCTTGGCTTAAATCAGTTAAATACTGTGCAACTTTGCTTGTTAATTCAGGAGTATTAATCGTTGGTGGATAAGCATCTTTAATTTTATCAATACTAAAATCAACATCATAAGTACTAGCTTTTGTTTGTACAATAGATGAAATATTATCCCCTAATTTAGCACCTAAATGTGATTCAAAAAATCTAGTAGTAATGTATATTTCTGCTTTATCATTTTGTGCATTAACATACGATGGCGTAAGTATATTTGAGCTATTCGCAGGTGTTTTCTGTGATACTAAATTAAATACATTTGATAGTATTGCTGTTGTAGCATTTACAATATTTGGATTTTTAACGCTTACACCAAAAGAAATACTATAATCAGAAATTGCATTTTGTATAAATTGCTGTAACTTATCTAAATCAATATGATTTGGTACATCTAAACTTAAATTAGCACTATCAGGTATTGAATTTCTTGCTCCAGCATCAGCATTTATGCCACTTACTTTAATATCTCTATATTCATCAAAATTTTTTAAAGTATTAATAATGTCATACATGGGAATAATCGGAGTTTTAGCCTCATGTGGCATGCCTGCATGCCCACCTTTACCTGTAATTTTTATATTTAAAGTTTTTGGATAATTACTATTTTGATTATTATCCTGATTTTTAGTAGATAAATTAATTTTATAATCTTGATTTCCACATAAAAATGCTCCACTTCTAGTTGCAATTTCCCCTGTCGCAAATTTAGGATTATTATGCATAGTAAATGCTTTTAAATCATCTTTGCTATATTTACTTAGACCAAATCTTTCATCTTCAAATAAGCCTTTATCTATCATTTCGCCAAATCCACCGCCACTTTCCTCGGCTGGGGTAAAAATTAGAAATACAGAACCATTAAAATTTACTTGTTTATTTACCAATTTTTCAGCAACCGCAATTAAACCAGCCATATTTACATTATGCCCACAATTGTGAGCAGCACCATTAATGCTGTTATCGGTATTATTTGGTAATGCGTCCATATCAGCAGTTATGATAATTGCCTTGCCACTACTATTTTTATTGCCATCTATTTTTGCAATTATGCCGTACTTTGATTTATTATCAACATCATGCTTATCATTTTCATTATTTTCATGATTTGCACCAAATGTATAGATATTATATTTTGGAATGAATTTCTCTAATTCTGCAGTTATAATTTGATTTGTCTTCTGCTCATGCCCACATAATTCTGGGTTTTGCCTGATTACCTCAGCGATACTTGCATATTTTTGAATAAATTCACTATCCACACTAAATTTAGAGCTTGTGATTTGAGAATTATTTTTTGTTTGATTGATTTGATAATTAGAGTTTGATGGCGATATATTAGCCTGTAAGCTTGTGATTGTCATAATTAATTATTAATTTAAAATAAAGAAAGCATATTCTATATAATAAAATAATAAATGACAAATAAATTTAAGCTATAAATATATGATAAATGTAAAATTATTAATAAAAAACAAGGCTAGTTTTACAGATTAATTATTCACTATTAATTAGTAACTTAGCCTTTTTAGTTTGTAGTTTTCGATTTTAAATTCTAATAATTACTAATTATTACCATCTGGTACTTTTTTGAGTAGTTCAATTCCTACTAATCCGTGAGCGATTTCAGCTAATGCAATACTAGTATTTTTACGTTTTTTCTCAATTTTTTTAGGGTCTATTTTAATTGCATGACCTTGTGATATTTGTCTTGCTCGGTAGGTAGCTACTAAAGATAGTTGAAAACGACTTTTAATATTATCCAAACAATCTTGAATAGTTGTATCAGTTCCATTGTTAAACATAATTATATCCTTAGGTGCTTTATTGGGTATTTTTTAAATAAAAGAAGAAAGGTATTTATAATTAAAAAACTTTTTTAAAAGTAAATAACCTTTCTATGCTTCATATGCAACTATATAATAGTTACAAAGCTAAATTAAGCTGCTAAAGCTTGTTTAACTTGTGCTACGATATTTGCAAAACCTGCTGGGTCAGCAATTGCGATATCAGATAATACCTTACGGTCTATTTGAATATTTGCTTTTTTCAATCCATTCATGAATACGCTATAGCTTAATTCGTATTGACGAACTGCAGCATTAATACGAACAATCCATAATGCACGGAATGTACGTTTTTTATTGCGTCTATCACGGTAAGCATACTGACCAGCACGCATAACTGCTTGCTTAGCAATACGATAAACGTTTTTACGACGACCACGGTAACCTTTAGCTAAGGCTATAATCTTTTTATGGCGTGCTCTAGCGGTTACACCACGTTTTACTCTTGGCATATTATCTCCTTAGTTTATGCGTATGGCATCATTGAATGAACACGAGCTGCATCAGTTGCATGAACAGCCTCCATACCACGTAACTGACGTTTAGCCTTAGTGGTTTTTTTCGTTAAGATATGGCGTTTAAACGCTTGACCACGTTTAATTGAGCCACTAGCACGTACGATAAAGCGTTTTTTTGCACCGCTTTTAGTTTTCATTTTTGGCATAATGCTTCCTAGGTTGGGGGTGGTATTGGATTAATACTCTTTATTGACCCTGTTGCCTTTTGTTAAGTGTTATATCTTAGATAATTAGCTTAATAAAGATACAAACTTAACATTAGTTAAAAATTACCCTAAGGACTTTTAACTAATTATTAATCACATAAATAAAATCTATGCGATTAAAATCTTATATTTATTATAAATTTTATTTCTTTTTCTTAGGAGATAAAATCATTACGATTTGTCTACCTTCAAATTTTGGTGCTTGTTCTACTTGACCAAATTCATCTAAATCTTGTGCGATACGCTCTACCATTTTCATGCCACGCTCTGAATGGGTAATTTCTCTACCTCTAAACCTGAGCGTGATTTTCGCTTTATCGCCTTCTTCCAAAAACTTTTTCAAAGCACGTACTTTGATATTGTAGTCATTTTCGTCTGTTTCAGGTCTTAGTTTTACTTCTTTAACCTGTATAACTTTACGATTTTTTTTCGCTTCTTGCTGTTTTTTGGTTTCTTGATATCTAAATTTACCATAGTCCATCAATCGACATACAGGCGGGGAGCTTTGACCTGATATTTCAACCAAATCAACGTCATTTTCCTGTGCCATTTTAATAGCTTCAGAGGTTTTTACAATACCAACCTGCTCGCCATCTATACCGACTAAGCGAACTTCTGGAACTTTAATTTCATGATTAATACGATGTTGTCTTTCTTTTTCTTTCACAACACGCGGAGCTAGTGTAACGATATTCTTTCCTTAAACACAATAAAAGCACTATTATAACATAGTCTAAATTTTTTCCATAGATATTTGTTGCTTTTTTACTATTTTTTAGGGTTTATTTTATGATTTTCTGAAATATAAATTTTGACTATCAGATAAACTTTCTGAATAGGTATATCCATCAAGATTAAATTTATGCAAATCTGTAATGCTTTTTATATCGTTTTGTAAAATAAATCTAACCATTAGCCCACGTGCGTATTTAGTTAAAAAGCTAATGTTTTTATATATACCATTTTTATTTTGCTCAAAATTAATTTTAATAATTTTTATATCATTTTGAATTAATTTTTTAGTATTTATAACCTTAAAATATTCATCAGATGCAAGATTTATAATTACTTTGGGCAATTTTTGTAGATAAGCATTTTGACTAAATTCATTAATTATGTAATCTGTTTGAGTATCGCTCCAAAATTTGTATAAACTTGGTTTTTGTTTTATATCAAATTCAAGTTTTGTTCCCATTTCTAAACGATAGGCTTGCATATTATCCAGTGGATTTATTATTCCATATAATCCAGATAGAATTTTTAAATGATTTTGTGCCTTCTCAATTTGCTTTATATCTAAACTTTGAGGATTAATTCCTTCATAAACATCTCCATTAAACATAAATAATGCTGGTTTATTCGTATTTACATTACTATGGTCAAATTCCCACATATTAAACCTTTGATGATTTAAATTAGCTAAATCTTCGGATATATCCATTAATTTGCTTAACATCATCGGTGTGTAATTTTTTAGAATATTAATCAATTCTTGAGATTGTGCTAAGAATTTAGGTATAGTTATAAGTTTAGTGAGTTTATCTATATCTTCTATATTATTAAACGATGATGTGTTGAGTTTTTTTGCAGGAGAGATAAGAACTAGCATTTATATTTAAATAAAAGTGTATAATTTGGGATTATATCATGTTTAGTTTTGGAATTTATTTTGAGTAATATTGAAGCAAAAACCATAAAAATTGTATTAGATACTAATATTTGGTTAGATTTTTTTGTATTTAAAGATAGTGGGTTAATTCATATCATTACAGCTATACAAAATCAATCAGTACAAGTTTATGCATGTAAGCAGATGTACGATGAATTAGAAAGAGTTTTAACTTACCCTCAATTTGCAAGATATAATCATAATATTGAAAATTGCTTAGAAGAATTTAATCAATATGTTAATTACTTAGATACTCCGCCTTATTTATCAATTAAATTAAAATGTAGGGATAGAGATGACCAAGTGTTTTTAGATTTATGTGCTTTGAATAATATCGATTTGTTAATTAGTAAAGATAAACAAGTGTTAAAATTAGCAAAAGGCATGCGTAGATTTGGAGTTAAAGTTATTACTCCAAACTTATTTGAGATTTAGTTTTTTTAATTTTATTTAAACTGCACTATGTGAACCATATCCATGTTGCCCATATTGCCCATAAAGCCCATAAAGCCCTCCATATGGTGGACGACCATGTCCATATGGGTAGTGGTGATGGTTATTTATTGTGTAATCATTAATTCTTTGTTGTTGATTTATGCCACCCTGAGCCTGTTGAGCGTCTTGGGATATTATCGAAGCAATTTGAGTATCATTTAGCCCTTGTCTTCTTAGTTGTTCAATTTTTGGATTTACTTGAGAATTCATATAGTAGCTAACTAAATTATTAAAATTCGTTTCTACACTAGCAGGTGGAGAGTAAGGCTGACTTAATGGAATAAATGTTGCTGTGGAAAAATTTGTTTGATGAGCTGACGGGTTAGCTCTACCTGCTTCATTTTGTATGTACTGCTGTGTAAATTTATTGGCTAAATTATTCAGTGCTTCAGGATTGCTAATAATATTTTTTGATGATAATAAATTAAAAAATATTTCATGAATTTGCTTGCCAATTTGTGATTTTTGAGGCTCAGGAGTAATTGTTAAATCTCCCTTAAAACCCATTTCATAAACTTTTGCCGCCATTTCATTAAACATTTGTTGCTCTAAATCCGAAGTGTGATTAGGAGCAAATGTTGTGTATTGAGTTGTTGAGCTTGGTTGCGACATGTTAAATACAGGCATTCCGCTTTGAGCAAGAATGTTTGCTACCATGTTATCACGTTGTTGGAGAATTCCACCTACATGATTTCTAAAGAAACCATTTAAATAACTATTTGCTTGATGATTAGCACCATTGAATCCAAACATATTTTACCTTAATGCTTTAAATTATATTTAATTTATTTTTTTATAGTAACTATATTGTATCAAAAATAAAAATAATGACAACTAAAATCTATAACCTTTTTTAATTTAAATTATGCTAGCACACATTTACGCTTAGTACTGGATAATATGCCAAGTTCCTGACGATATTTTGCAATTGTTCGCCTTGCTATTATCATGCCTTGTTGTTGTAGCTGTTTACACATTTCATCATCTGATAATGGTAGTAATTTATTTTCTTCTTCTACCATATTTCTTATACATTCAGTAATTGTTTTACTAGATACATATCCACCAACATCAGTTGATACACAAGAATTAAAGAAATAATTTAATGGATAAATCCCTGCTGGGCATTGTAAATACTTGTTTTTAATTGCTCTTGATATTGTTGATACATGCATATGTAAATCATCAGCAATTGATTGCATAATTAGTGGTCGCATTGCCATGTTGCCATGACTGAAAAATGCTTGTTGCTCTTGAATAATCATTGATGCAACTTTAAATAATGTATCAAATCTTTGTTGTATACTTTTGATGAGCCAACTTGCTTCTTGTAACTTTTGTTTAACATAATTTGCATTATCTGTAGTTAATGAATTAATACTTTGAGCATAAATATTATTAATACTTAGTTTTGGCATTAAATCTTGATTAAGCTGTATATTCCACTCTTCTAATTCATTTTGAAAAACAAAAAAATCAGGTGTAATATGGTAAATACTATCCCCTTCTCCACTTTCTTGAATTGGGTAAACTTTCAGTTTTTTAATTAGACCAATTGCTTGATTAATTTCTTGAATATCAATGTTTAAACTTTGAGCAATTTTCTGAATTTGATTTTTGGAAAATAAATTGAAATATTCATTGCAAATATGATATGCAAGCAAGTAATTGTTTTTAGTGTTTTTATTTGTTGTTTTAAGTGCTAGATGCTTTAGTTGTATGCATAGGTACTCTTTTGTATCTCTTGAACCAATTCCGATTGGCTCTAAATCTTGTAAAATAAATAATGCCTGTTCAAACTCATTTGATGTTATTTTTGCTTGTTGGGGTAATACAGTAATTAATTCATCTAAGCTTTCTGCTAAATATCCATTATCATCTAAATTTTCAATTAGATATTGAATTAGTGCTAAAGTACGATTATCTAGTTTTTTGATATAAAGCTGTTCGTGTAAATCATCACGATAATTAACTTGAGCAGCCGTTAAGTTAAAAATATCTTCTTGTTCTTCATCAACATATTTTGTATTAACGCTGTTATTACCATAATTAGATGTAAAAACACTTGGTTTACTTAATTCTAAAAATGGATTACTTTCAGTTTGGCTTTGAATTAGGTTGTTTAAATCTTCATGACCCAAGGCAAGCATTTCGATTGATTGCTTTAGTTGTGGAGTCAGCGTAAGGCGATGACTAAGGGTAAGATTTAAAGTTTGTTCCTGCATTTTAGAATATTTATAAAGCTAAGTGTAATATATACATTATACTAATTAAATAGTAAAATTAAAGCCTGCTTTATAAATATATGTTTAAAAACCTAATTTTTTTATATGATAAATATTAACTAACTTTAGTAAGTGGGCTAGCATTGAAACCAGAGTTTTGTAATATGCTTTTACTTTTAGTATTTACACCATCTAATAATGAAAAATTACATTTACTGACAACATCATTTATACTAGGCGTTTGAGTAAATTTTAATTCATCATAGCGTTTTTCTTTTGGTTGACCATCTAGTTTTTCATCGTTCGCTTTTCTTTTTAAGTTAGGTCTTTGAGGAATACTTGGTAATATTGCTGCTGGCATATGAACTTCCCTTCACATAATTTTAAATATCTAATTTAAACTAATTGTTGAATTATCTTTAGATTGATTTATATTTGTTATTTAATTAAGAATATTATTAAAAATAATCATAATATTTATTTATAACTTTATATAAGTTTATCTTTTTAGTCTATAGCTTTTTGACATTTTTTGCATTTGTTGTATTATTTTATATTTTCTAAAGCTTTTTTAATGCATTTTTTTGTATTTCTATTAAATCATTATTCATTTGTAGTTGATTTTGTGATTTATTAGCTAAATTTTTATTATCTAAGCTATTTGTATTTGTTATATTTGTTGTGTTTTGAGTATTAATTATACTATTTGTAGCACTAATATTTGCTTTGAATTTATCCATGTTATTAATATTTTCAGCCATTTCTTCAGGTAATTTATTCATTATTACATAATCTAATACTTTTCTTGCAATTGGTGCAGCAGCTTGAGCTCCAAACCCACCATTTTCCACAATTAGTGCGAGTGCAATTTTTGGCTTTTCAATTGGGGCAAATACAATAAATAAAGCATGGTCATGCAAATCTTTATGTAATGCTTTTGAATTGTACTTTTGTCCAGCATTTAAACTAAAAACTTGAGCAGTACCAGTTTTACCAGCCGATGTATACTCTGCTTTTGCAAATGCACCTGCAGATGTACCTTGAATATTTACTCCTGCCATTGCTTTAATAATTGCTTCTAAATTTTCTGTTTTTATATCTATTTTATCATTTTGCTGAATGGGGATATATAAAAATTTCTTTTGATTAGGATTATAAATTGATTTAACTAAATGAGGTCGTAAGGCTATTCCATTATTTGCTAAAATAGACGTTGCATAAGCAAGTTGTAGCATCGTAAAGCTGTTATAACCTTGCCCAATTCCGAGCGATATTGTTTCCCCATCATACCATCTTTTTTGTTCTGGTTTTTTATAATACTTTTCTTTCCATGCTTTTGAAGGTAAAATCCCTCGAGATTCTCCATTAATATCAATTCCTGTAATTTGCCCAAATCCTAAATGCCTCATAAAATCATACATATTATCTACACCCATATCACGAGCAAGCATGTAGTAATAAGTATCACAGGAATGCACAATTGATTTATATAAATTTACTGCACCATGCCCACCAACTTTATCATCTTTAAAAGTATGATTACCAAATACAAAATAACCTGGGTCTGAAATAGCTTTTTCTGGAGTTAGATATCCTTTTTCTAAGCCTGCTAAGCCCATAAATGGTTTATAGGTTGAACCAGGGGGATATACACTTTTTAATGCTCGATTTAATAATGGTTTATCTGGATTTTCATTCAAAATTTTCCAGTTTTCTAAATCAATTCCATCAACAAATAAATTTGGATTAAATGTAGGTTTAGAAACAAAAGCCAAAACCTCTCCACTTTCTGGATTAATTGCAACTAATGCCCCTTTTCTATCTGCATACAAATCTTCAACAATTTTTTGTAGTTTAATATCTACAGACAACATAATATCATTTCCTGACAATGCATTTTGCGTAGATAAAGAACGTAGGGCTTGCCCACTAGCATTCACTTCAACTTTTTCATTTCCAGTTAATCCATGTAAATCAAATTCATAGCTTTGTTCTATGCCCAATTTACCAATATGGCTTGTACCATTGTAGTTTGTGATATCTTTAAACGGGGTATATCTATCTGACTCCGTATTTTCATCACTTATTTTTACAAGATTTTCCTCATCTTTTTGAGATATTCTGCCAATATGACCAACTATATGTGAGCCTAATTCATTTAATGGATAATTTCTCATCATACGAGATTTAATTTCTACGCCAATTAATTTAGGCTGTATAACAGCAATTTTAGCAATTTCATTCTCGCTTAAATTACTACGAATGGGAAAGCTACCGAGCTTTTTAGAATCTTGTAACAAACGTTTAAAGCGATTAATATCTCTTTTTTCAATATTAATGATATTTGATAATTTTTGAATAATCTCATCTAGTGGATAGCTAATTTTGCTTGGAGTAATTTCAAGAGTAAATGTTGAATAATTTCGAGCTAAAATAATGCCGTTTCTGTCTAAAATTAAACCTCTATTTGGTACAACTGGTAAAAGGGCAATACGATTTTCTTCTGCTTTAGCTTTATATTCGGCACTTTGTACGATTTGCAGATTAATCAATCTTAGAAATAAACAGCTAAAACAAACGCAAACTAAAATTACACACGCAGCAAGGCGAGTTGCAAAGGAGTAAGGGTCGTTATTATTTACTGATACAGGCATTTATTTATATTGCTTAATTATGGATATTTAAGTAGTTAGTTTTTTACGAAAGGTAATTGAAAGCTTAGTAGCAATAAAAGTATAATCAAATATATGTTAGCACTTTTGGCTATAGCACGCAATCTACATATATTCATAATAAATTATGTGATTATATTGTATGAAAAAGTCGACATATACGAAGTTTATTCAATTCATATATAATGTAAAACTAATATATAAAAGAGGCTAATTATCATGCAAATAGAAAATAAATTACAAGAATTAAACATCACTTTACCAACTACTTCAGCACCTGCAGCTGCTTATGTAATGGTTAATCAAACAGGAAACCTACTATTTGTATCAGGGCATATTGCTAAAAAAAATGGTGCTGTGTGGGTAGGAAAATTAGGCGAAAATTTAACTACTGAAGAAGGTAAAGAAGCGGCAAAATTAATCGCAATTGATTTAATTGCAACATTAAAAAATCACTTGGGTGATTTAGATAAAGTTAATAAAATTGTTAAAGTAATGAGTTTAGTTAATTCAGCACCAACTTTTACAGAACAGCATTTAGTAACTAATGGTTGCTCTGAACTTTTAGTTGCAGTATTTGGTGAAAAAGGTAAACATGCAAGAAGTGCTTTTGGTGTTAGTCAAATTCCATTAGGTTCTTGTGTTGAAATTGAATTAATTGTAGAAATTAAAGACTAATTTATACTAGATATTATTTATCCAAATAACTAAATTAAAATATATATATAAAAATATATTACATTGACCAAATAGTATAAGTGCAATATACTCATTATAGGGTATGCTAAATATATGCTTATTTAACTTGTTGTTTGTGAATGCATATTGAAAATGCCTATAATATCTACTATATATGCTTATAACTAACTGCATTTTGTGGTTAGTTAATTCTATGATTATAATAGTATTATTCAAATAAATTGAGTTGCTATATTTACTACAGCGGGGGTTAAGAATGTCATTTAGTTTATTTGGTATTGGCGTTTACAATGGTATTTCTATCGGACATGCCTATATAATTGAGCCAAATATATTAAATGTTGAGCATTATCTGATACTACCAGAACAAATTGACAGTGAAATAAATCGCCTAGAATCAGCAATTCATCAAGTTGAGCAAGAATTAACTACTTTAAAGAACGAATTACCTAAAGATTACCCCGAAGAAATGTTAGCATTTTTAGGAGTTCATTTACTTATTCTGCAAGACCACCTATTAAGAACTGTACCTAAAAAATTAATTCAAGAACGCAGATATAATGCTGAATGGGCAATTACAGAACAGTTAGATACTTTACTTGAGCAATTTGATAATATTGAAGATGAATATTTACGTGAGCGTAAATTTGATATTCAGCAAGTTGTAGAAAGAGTTCTAAAAGCTTTATTTGATAAAAACAGACATATTCCTCCAATTCATAATAATGCTATTATTGTTTCAAATGATATATCTCCTGCTGACATGTTGCAATTCAAACAGCAAACATTTTCTGGTTTTATAACAGATGAGGGTGGAAGAACATCACATACTGCAATTATGGCACGTAGTATGGCAATTCCTGCTATTGTTGGCTTAAATCATGCAAGTGGTTTAATTAAGCAAAATGACTTAATCATAATTGATGGCGATAAAGGTGTGGTAATTGTAGACCCAGACCCAACAATTATAGAAGAATACAAATGGAAGCAAGACAGACAAGAATTAGAGCGCAAAAAACTAGAAAGATTACGCCATAAACCAACGCAAACACTAGATAGAACACCCATAAAACTGATGGCAAATATAGAGCTACCGTCAGATGCAATGAATATAAAGGCCACAGGAGCTCAAGGTGTAGGTTTATTCCGCTCTGAATTTATATTTTTACATCGAGAAGATGAAGAAATACCAGATGAAAATGAGCAATTTGAAGCTTACTATCAAGCAGTGATTGCGTTAGATGGGTTGCCTTTAACCATACGTACAATTGATATTGGAGGTTCAGATAAAACATTACACGAACTGGATAACAGCACATCTCCATTAGGATTGCGTGCTATTCGTTGGAGTTTAGCCGAACCAGAAATGTTTAAAACTCAACTTAGGGCAATATTAAAAGCATCACATTATGGTGATGTACAAATTTTAATCCCTATGCTTAGCCATTGTAGTGAAATAAAAGCAGCTCGTAAATATATCCAAAAATGCATGGGCGAATTACGTAGTCAAAATATTCCATTTAATGAGAATATAAAAGTTGGGGGCATGATTGAAGTGCCTGCTGCCGCATTTGCTTTACCGATGTTTTTTCCATACTTGGATTTCATATCAATTGGCACAAATGATTTAATTCAGTACACATTAGCTATAGATAGAACAGATACACAGGTTGCATATTTATACGACCAATACCACCCTGCAATTATCCATTTGATTGCACACATCATACAAACAGCAAATTTAGCAAATATTCCTGTAAGTATATGCGGAGAACTTGCTGGCGACCCAACAATGACAAAGCTTTTACTTGGTATGGGCTTAAAAGAATTTTCAATGCACCCCAATCAATTGCTTGTAGTTAAAGAGCAAATTTTAAAATCAGATTTGTTAGAGTTGCGTGAGAAAGTACAAAATGTGCTAACCACTTACGACCCTAATTTGATTAAGAAAAATATCATGGAGATATAGTTTATATTAGTGTATTTATATATAACTGTGTTAAAAAAATATTTAACATACACGCTTTATGCAAATGGGTACTTGATTTTTGAAAATCATGATGATATAATTTACTTCAATCAGACGCGGAGTGGAGCAGCTTGGTAGCTCGTCGGGCTCATAACCCGAAGGTCGTAGGTTCAAATCCTGCCTCCGCAACCAATTATTAAGCCCTTATGTGGCTTTTTTCTTTTCGTACTTTTGTTTCCCATTTTACTGTAATTTATAAATTTAATCTCTTATTTGCGTAGATGAACTTCCCAATAATTTGCACTATATTTTTATGTTTACATCATAAATCCATTCACAATACATTCACTTTTTATTTTATTAGTTAAGATTGATTAGCTTTTTAATTCTAGTAACAAAATAATATAATCAATTTTGTTGTATTTTATATAAAAAATTTATAACGTTTTATATTATGCTAAAATTGTCTAGCAGTTGTTCATTTTTGAAAGTTGAAGAGTGAAAATATGAATAAAATAATAAAAAATATTGTGCTGATATCTCTACATTTATTACCAATTTATTGCTATGCAGACAAATTACCATCTGCAGAATGTAATAATCTTTCACAAATAGCAAAAAGTATTATGAAAGCAAGACAAAATGGCATAGAAATGAATAAAATCATGAATGATATGCAAGAATTTGACAGCGACCCAAAAGTCAATTCAATGGTTGAAGAAATAGTTCGAGATGCTTATAATGTGCTACTTTATTCTTCTAAAGCAAATAAAGATAGAGCTATAAAACAGTTTGGCAATAAATATTATTCAGATTGTTTGAAAGCTAAATAATAGCTAAAAGTTTCTCCTAACTTTAGCCTAAAAATCTGTTTTACAAAAAATATGCTAAATTTGATGTTTTTTTATTGCATTTTTAACATACAAATCTCCAAAAAATATTTTTTGTAAAATTTCAATTTACTTAATACAGTAATTCAAAGTATTCTAACCCAATTTTTAGGGATAGCCAACCAAATTATTTGATTATGTTATAATCTAGCAGTACTTCTTGCGTAAATAAATAACTAAATTGAGATTAAAGAATATGAAAATTGCAAATATTGAAATTGGATTAGATAAGCCAATGTTTTTAATAGCAGGTCCTTGCGTAATAGAAAGCGAACAAATGGCAATTGATACTGCATCTATGCTAAAAGAAATTACTCAAAATTTAGGTATACCTTTTATTTACAAATCATCTTACGACAAAGCTAATCGCTCATCTGGTAAGTCATTTCGTGGTTTAGGTATGGATAAAGGCTTAGAGATTCTGCAAAAAGTTAAAAATGAATTAAATATACCAATATTAACAGATGTACATTCAATTGAAGAAATTGAGTCAGTAGCTAAAGTAGTTGATGTGTTACAAACTCCAGCATTTTTATGTAGGCAAACTGATTTCATTATTGCTTGTGCTAAATCGGGAAAGCCTGTAAATTTCAAGAAAGGACAATTTCTAGCACCTCAAGATATGATTCAAGTAATCCAAAAAGCAAGAGAAGCAGCACTTGAGGCTGGTTTACTTGATAGTTTTATGGTATGTGAGCGTGGTGTTAGTTTTGGTTACAATAACTTAGTTTCTGATATGCGTTCAATTGCTATCATGCGACAAACTAAAGCACCTGTAGTATTTGATGCAACACATTCTGTGCAATTACCTGGTGGGCAAGGTACAAGCTCTGGAGGTCAAAGGGAATTTGTGCCTGTTTTAGCTAGAGCTGCAGTAGCAGCGGGTATCTCAGGTTTGTTTTTAGAAACACACCCAGACCCAAGCAAGGCTATGTCCGATGGGCCTAATGCTGTTCCAATGAAGCATATGCATGCTTTACTATCAAGTTTAATTGAGATTGATAGAGTGGTTAAGAAAAATATTTTTCTTGAGGATATAATTCAGAGTTGGTAATTGCTATATATAGCTAATTCATAATAAATATCATAGTTTTTTATTTGTTACATATTACTATGATATTTAGATTTAGGTTATATTTAAGCTAAATTAACTATGTAAATTATTTATTCACACTATTACTATTCTTTATCCACCCTTTGCTAAATCCTTCACTTGCACTTTGGTAATAGCCAATTGCTTCCTTAACCATATCAGGCAAATTGCTTGTGTCATCACTAACATTATTTTTATCAGATTTATTTAATTGACCTTTTTGCAGTACAGCACCAGAATTAGCATCTACAATATGCCACATGCGTTGTGGGCGTAGCTCAACTACTTTATTATCTTTATACATACCAACAGTTTGATAATTTGCCATGAATGCACGCTGATTTGTTTTACCTTGTCCTAAAATATCTTGCCCAAAAAACTTAGATGCATAGCTAATATTGAGTAAATTTAGCACGGTTGGAGCAATATCAATTTGTGAAGCGACATAATCAATTTTTTGTGGTTTAATATATGCAGGCGAATACATAATTAATGGAATATGGAATTTATCAACTGGTAAATCTGTTTTACCACGAGCTGATGCACAATGGTCAGCTACTATTACAAAAATAGTATTATTAAACCATGGTTTTTGTTTTGCTCTATCAATAAAATTGCCAATTGCCCAGTCTGTATACTTTACTGCACCTTCACGGTTAGTTTTTGAAGGAATATCAACACGTCCATTTGGATATGTAAATGGTCGATGATTAGATGTTGTCATGATATGTGCAAAAAACGGTTTATTTGCATGATATCTGGTATCTAATTCTTTTAAGCTAAGTGTAAATAAGTCCTCATCTGCTACGCCCCAAATGTTCTCATAATGAATATCTTTTTTATCGATTAAACTTCTATCCAAAACTTTATAGCTATTGTTACTGAAAAAATGTTGCATATTGTCAAAATAGCTATATCCACCGTATATATACATCGATTCATAGCCATTGTCCTGCATAACTTTACCCATTGAAAACAAATTCTCATTACTTGGACGCTTAACAATTGAATGCCCTGGGGTTGGCGGAATGCTTAGGCTTAAAGCCTCCAATCCCCTAACAGTTCTAGTACCTGTAGCATATAAATTAGTGAACAGTAAGCTTTCTTGAGATAATTTATCTAAATTCGGGGTAATATTTTGTTTATTGCCAAACGTTCCCATAAAGTCTGCACTTAAGCTTTCAACGCTAATTAAAACAACATTCATTTTGCTATTTATATTAGCATTAATATTATTTTTTTCAGATGAAATTTTATGCACAATTGGATTGTTTTGATTATTTGGATTATCCCCATTTAACTTATTTTTATCTAGAGATGCCAATGTTGGATTGCGATTAAATGATAGGTGTTCACTTGGATTTTTTAGCGTAGCATAAAACTGATGATAATCAATTTGATTATGAAAAAATGCATGCCCAAATTCAAAATGACCATTACCTGCTAATTGTACTGCCTGATTATTAGCACAAAATTCCTTAAGCCCAGCAGGTATAATTAGATAGCCAAAAGCAGCTAATCCGCACCATGATACAAAGCTTGTGATTTTTTTTACTATGCCTTTAGGCTTATAATTCACATTATTTAAATTATTAATAGCCAGATTTGGCTTAATGAATTTCCATGTAACCGCAAAAAATAACAAACTAATTGCAAAAATTCCTGCAAGTATTGGTGTTAAATTATATGATTGTGTAATATTGCCTAAAACTTCTTTAGTATAAATTAAGTAATCTACAGCAATAAAATTGAAGCGATATGAAAATTCGTTCCAAAAAACAAATTCACTTGCACCAATAAAAACCCATGTAATAATTGCACTAAGTAATAGTAAACCAAGTACAAATGGCTGTGCTTTCTTTGGGCTTAGATAGTTAAATAATACAAATGGTATTATCCAATATAAAGCTACTGCAATGTCAAACACTGCACCAATGATAATAATTGGTAATAAATACTGTGGGGATAATAAACTAAAATCTTGATTAAAAATTAGTAAACCTATACGCACTAGTAAATTTAGTGCTAAAAAGCTAGAAATTATAACTGCAAATATTTTGTTGTCGTTTAGTTTTGATTTAAGAATATTTTTAATATTTAGCATATATTGCTCAACTTATGTGAATATACATTTTTGTAGAGTATTATATGCCTTATTTTTGACTATTATAAGTGGTTGTGATTAGATATATTAAAATATTTACTTTAACTGTAAGTTTTGATATTTGTTTAATAACTGTTCTTTGCTTTCATTATGATTTGGATTAACAGGAATGCAATCAACAGGACAGAATAATTGACATTGTGGTGTATCAAAATGCCCTACACATTCCGTACATAAACTTGGATTGATTTCATAGTAATCAATACCCATATATATAGCTTGATTTGGGCATTTAGGTTCGCATACATCACAATTTATACACTCTTCCGTTATCATCAATGCCATTTTAAAACCCATAATTTTATATATACATAGCTATATTATACACAATATATATAAATTATAAGAATATTAATATTATTCAATTTTAATCAA
>JBJOQB010000082.1:0-11910 GCA_046050125.1 Pseudomonadota bacterium | reverse complement strand
TTATAAATATACAATTCTTTATTTTGGCTAATTTACCTACAGTAGCGTCATACCTGCGAAGGCAGGTATCCAGAGTTTTTGTTTACTGGATTCCCGTCTACACGGGAATGACATTAAATCAGCTTTTATCTATCTATATTAAACACTCTCGCAAATTTTAAGTTTTCTAAATCTCTTTTTGAGAAATTTTTTATTGTATTATTTGCACATTTTTTATGGCAAGTAATTGGAGCAAATGCTTGCATAGATTTACCTACAAAGTTATTACGCTTATTATAACAAAGAACATATAAATTTCTTGTTTGGTGGTCTAATCGTATTAATGAATGCAATTTATCAAAATAATTAAATTTCTTCCCACAAGCACCACATAAATGAGTCTCTTTTTTATTATTTAATGAAATACATTTGAGCTTACTACGATAGAGGCTTACGGTTGAATCTAGGTTATGTGCGATTGTTCCTGATATAACTAAACCATAATTATTTGGCATATTTGTTGTCCTTAAAATTGCTTCTAGCTGTACTACGTGTACTATCAGCGTCGCAACTTTTGCTTTCGCCTCTATGACAACTATTCTAGTTCAGTTATAGCATCTGTTTGTATTAATTTTAATTAAGCCTAAAATATTTATTATAAATATAAACTTAAATTTGACAATACCAAATATATACACCATAATAGAACCATAATGGTATATATTATAAATTATGACTACTACAATTACGCTTAAAAATATTCCTGATGATATTTATGCTTGTCTTAAACAAGTAGCAAAAGCACATCATCGTAGCCTAAACAATGAAATTATTGCTTGTTTAGAATCTGTATTAATGCCAAAAAAGATTGATACAAATTCTACAATTGAAAGAATTAGAGGAATAAGAAAAAATTTACATACTAAAGAATTTGATGAACAGCAAATTAATCAAGCAATTGACGATGGGCGTAAGTAAATGATAATACCAAATATTAACCCAATTGTTGTAGATACTAATATTATTGCTTACTTGTATTTGCAAAATAATTATACAAAATTAGCTGAAAATCTTCTAATAAAAAATGCTGAGTGGCATGTTCCAATTTTATGGAAAAGTGAGATTAGAAGCGTATTAATAAAATATTTACGTGGTAATTTTTTAAGCTTTGAAGAAGTAATTAATATACAAAAAGATGCTGAAAAATTAGTATTTGGCAAAGAATACGAAGTTGATTCATATAGTGTTTTAGAATTAGTGAAAAATAGTACTTGCTCATCTTATGATTGTGAATTTATTGCTCTAGCTAAAAACCTAAATACTAAATTAATTACTATGGATAAAAAATTATTATCTGAATTTAGAAATTTTGCAGTTAGCTTAGAAGAGTTTTTACAAAGTTAGCATATTATTTATCTAAAATTTTCACAAGCCCAAAATTAACCAATGCTTTTTGCAGTTTATTCTCTTTCATATTTAATAAATTTAACTGATAGTTTTTATTTATATCAATTTGGGTTAAGTCATTAATCATTTTATTATTTTCATCTAAAATTTGTAGATTAAAACTTGTAGGTTGCACAGGTTTTAATTTTGGATTTAGTTCTGCAAAGCTATCTTTTATTGCATAATGATTATTACGTAAATTACGAATAATTAAATTAGCTTTATTATATAAGTAATAACTAGCCTTATGCAGTTTTTGTTGCTCTTTATCTATATAGTAATTAATTAGGCTAATTAATGATTTTGATGTATATTTTACCTCGTCCAAGTATTGCAATTTGGTTTTTCCCAAAATATCAATGCTGGCAGTTGGTGTAGATGCACGATAACTTGCAACCATATCAGCAATTGTTGTATCAGTTTCATGACCAACCGCACTAATTACAGGTAAATCACTGTTGAAAATTGCCATAGCAAGGCGTTCTTGGTTGTAAGCTGATAAATCCTCTAAACTTCCGCCACCTCTAGTTACAATTAACACATCAACAATGTTATCAGCATTTGCTTTATCAATTTGTTTAATAATGCTAGCTTCAGCATGCATACCTTGCACTAAACATGGATAGATAATAATTTTAATATGCGGAAATTTTAAGTACATATTTTTGATAATATCTTGTAATGCTGCAGCTTCCAATGAAGTTACCACGCCAATTGTTTGTACATTTTGTGGAATTGTCTTTTTATGCTCTTCATCAAACATGCCAAGGCTATTTAATTTGTTTTTTAATGTGATAAATGCTTCATATAATGCCCCGTTTCCAACAGGCTTTATGCTATCAATTACTAATTGAATTTCGCCCCTTGCAGAATAAAGCTCAACACTTGCAACAATTTCAATTTGTTGTCCTTGTTTAGGGGTAAAACTTGCATACATCGCTTTGTTTTTAAACATTACAGCTTTGATTTGGCTATCACTATCTTTTAGGCTAATGTACCAATGACCACTACTTGCAATAGTAATGCTGGCAATTTCTCCTTTTACCCATACGCAACTTAAATGATGACGTAAAACTTGTTGGATATTTTGGGTTAGTTCTTGAATGGTGTAGGTTGTGTAAAGCATATGTTTGGATGTAAGTTTTTTTTGATTAATATAGCATATTTCTATAAATTATTTTTCAATTATCAAGATGAAAATTAATATAGTTAATCTTGTATACAGTTAAATATTTATAAAGTAGAATATTAGGTAATAGATATTAGTAAGATATTTATTATCTAATAGGGGAAAAACATGCTAAAAATAAAAAGTATACATATTCAAAACTTTAAAGGTATTGAAGACCTAGAAATGAATTTTACTTATCAAGGTAATGATAATATATTAGATAATATTGTTTTTTACGGTATAAATGGAGTTGGGAAAAGTACAATTTTAGAAGCTATCTATCTATTTCTATTATCTAATTCACTATACCAGAAAGAGATAAATAAAAATGAAATATATAATAAAACCAATAAAAGGACTAACAATAAAGAAAAATCTGAGGTAAAAGTACAACCTGATTTAGTTAGTAATATTGAAAAAATTTTAGAGGGTTATATTTTCTTAAGTGAAGATTGGATTTTTAATAAAAAAGAACAATTTACTATCAAAGTAAATTATTTGTTTGACGACAAAGAATTTAGTGGTACATTAGAATATATTAAGAAAAATAAAAACCATAATGTAAAAATTAAATTAGATGCAATAAATATTAATACTCAAGATTTTATATACTTATCATCTTATAGATTACTAAATCCAACTGCCATAGAAAAAGCTGGGGATTGGGAAGCCATTAGGGATTTAGAAGATGAAAGCTTATCATATAGATATAGAAATCGTTTTTTTCATATGGAAAGAATGAATAATATTTCATCTTTAAGCTTGCAATTCGATAATAATTATAAAACAACTAAACAATATCTAATAAATTTAATAACTGATAAATTAGTTGGTGGAATAACTAAAGAAAATCAAGATATACTAAATAAAATACATGAAGCTTTCAAAATATTTTTTCCTAATAAAAAACTGCTTGAGAAACTACCAAAACAAGCTGATTACTATAAATTAGCTATTCAAAATGAAGATAAAAGTATTGTTGATATTGACCAATTAAGCTCTGGGGAGCGTGAAGTAATTGCATTTTTTACTTATTTATGCAGTAAAGCTATTAATAGCTCAATTATCATTATTGATGAGCCAGAATTACATTTACATGCAAAATGGCAAGCAATAATTTTATCAAGTTTAAGGCAAATTTTTCCAAATACACAAATATTTATGGCCTCCCATTCAGATGAAATACATAAAAGACTTAGTAAGTCAGAAATATTTAAATTGAGTAAATAACTATGGTTAAAATAATTCAAGGCGATGATTCAGCTGTTAGTACAGGAAATAGAGTGGTTATTCATTGTGAAGGCAATAATCAAAGTATTGACCTAGCTTTTTATTCTACTTTACTAGGTAATTTAAATAGCAAGTTTGATTTACAAGCTAAAGGCTCTTGTAATTTACTTTTTGAATTAGCTGTTTATATTAATAACAAAAATAGTGATATTAAAGAATTTTGTTTGATAGATAAAGATTATAGAAGTAATGATGAAATAAATACAAAGCAAAAGAATAATAAATCAATTAAATTCTTATCTGTTCATGAAGTAGAAAATTGCCTTTTTTATCCAAAATATTTACTACAACTTGATTATATTAAGCCAAAATTAACAGAAAATAAAATTGAGGGAATTATTCAAAAAATCCTTATTGAAAATAAAGTTCAGTTTCTGGCTGATTTTTTGCAATCACGCATTAATAGCCATTTAGATAAATTTCCAAGAATAGATAAATTAAATAAAAGTGAGCTACCACAAGATGATAAAGAAGTACTACATTTATTAGAAAATAAACTAAATGATAATTATCAGAAAGTTAAAAAAAGAATTTCTGAAATGAAAAATAAAAGATATACTGACTGGATAAACGAGTTTGAGACTATATCAAATGATAAATATTCATTATGTGGAAAAATAATATTTGATGAATTATTACAAGCAAAAAGATTGTTTATAAAACCACCTAGCAAAACTGATATTGCAAAACATATTTCAGAAAAAATGCGTGCAGATAATTTTATGCCAGCTAATTTAGGTGAAATTTTTAAAGTATAAAATCAGCCCCAGCCCATATTCCATGTATCATTCTATCCAATAAAAATTATCTCTAATTATTATAAATTATTGTAGAATTTTCACATAGGAAGATATTGCAATTTTTATTTGAATATGTCATTTTAAAAACATGCTAATAAAGCTATTTATAAAATTTAACTAATTTTATTAGTATTTTTATGCTTATAAAAACTCTCTAAATATCAACTAGAAAATATTATAATACAGATATAGACTCCCACTCCCCACAGCCATGGCAAGCCCATGAAAAGTTTTTAGCCCTAAATCCACATTCCGAGCAAACATATTTAATTGGAGAATCTGTACTAACCACATGATTTACAGAAGCAATAAAATCTTTGTTAATATATTGTGCATAGCTATTATTAGCATTTGGATTATTAATAATTTGTAATAACAAATCTGTATAACGTTTCACACCTGCCATACTTAAGCAGTTTTTTAACTCCATCTCAAGCAACTTTTGCATTTCAGACAATATATAAGCTATATCTTCATTTTTTTGTATTTTATCCTTTATAGCATTATTTAAAATATTAAATTTAAATTCATAAATAGCCTGAATATGACTGATTTTAATGCCTTTTTCTTCTAAATTATGAAAGAAACTAATTATATCATCTAAATTATTAGCATAAATTTTGCGTAATATAGGGAATATTAACTCATAATTTATATTATTATTTTGATAAATTGTTTTTTGTACTTGCTCAATCGCCTTAGTTTTATTTGAATTATTCTCTAATAATATTAAATTTGCTTGTGTAAGCATAAATCTTGCATGAGTATTATATTTAGCATCTATCTTATTCAATTCATTTTGTGCATCTTGCGTTTTCTGTGCTTGAATTAAACTATCAGCATATTGAAGCTGTAAATGTAATCGTTGATGTTCTTTTTGTGATTGCTCTAAAAATTCAGTTAAATTAACTGCTTTTTGCCAATCCTGCTCTAATTTAGCAATTATTAACAAATGCTTGATTGCTACATCTTTGTAAATATGATGTTCTAAAAATTTAGTAAATACTTTTTCAGCCCTATCAAACATACCAGCACGATAGTAATCTTCCCCTAAAGCTATATATGCTTTTTCTTGATATTCAGTGCTTAAACCCCTATTTGCTAAGCTTTCATGAATACGAATGGAACGATTAAACTCACCTTTTTTTCTGAACATTTGCCCTAATGCTAAATGCAAATCAGCTGTTTCAGGGTCAAGCTGTGCAACTTGGATAAATGCATCAATTGCTTTGTCTGGCTGTTCATTTAAAATATATTGCAATCCTTTAAAGTACTGTATGGGTAATTTATTATTATTTTTGAGGACTGATTTTATATCATAACGTGCAAATAGCCAACCTAAGCCAAATGCAATGAACAAAGCAATCCATAACCAAGATGACAAATCCATATGTAATACTTTAAATAGATAATATACAAATTATAAACGATTTAGATATATCTTGAATGATTTTTAGAAAAAAATCTTTTTGATGAATATTAATGAAAAGAATATCATTACAACCGAAGCTAATATGATACCTGTTTTGCGGTTTTTGCTTTTATTTATATTTGACATATGAATTAAATGATTTGTATAAAAATAAAGCCACATTTCTGTGGCTTAATAAGTAAAATTTAGACTAATCTACTTTTGGTGGTGTTTCAAAAGTATGGAATGGAGCTGGTGAAGGCACTGTCCACTCTAAACCTTCTGCACCTTCCCACGGTTTTGCTGGAGCAGGAACACCTTTTTTAAATGTCCAAGCTTTCATAGCAACCCATAAGAAAATTAATTGACTGAAACCAAACCAAAATGCACCAATTGTTGCAATTGCGTGGAAGTCAGTAAACTGTAAAGCATAATCAGCATATCTGCGTGGCATACCCGCTAAGCCTAAAAAGTGCATAGGGAAAAATGTTACGTTGAATGAAATCATGCTTGACCAAAAATGGAATTTACCTAATTTTTCGCTATACATTACACCAGCCCATTTTGGTAACCAGTAGTAAGCACCTGCAAATAATGAGAATAAAGAACCTGCAACTAATACATAGTGGAAGTGAGCAACCACATAGTAAGTATCTTGTATTTGGATATCAACAGGAGCTACAGAGCAAACGATACCTGTAAATCCACCGAAAGTAAATACAAAAATAAATCCGACAGCAAACAACATTGGCGTTTCAAATGTCATTGAACCACGCCACATAGTAGCTAACCAGTTAAATATCTTAACGCCTGTTGGAACAGCAATTAACATAGTTGCATACATGAAAAATAACTGACCTGTTACAGGCATACCAGTTGCAAACATATGGTGAGCCCATACAATAAACGATAAAATCGCAATTGATGATGTAGCATAAACCATTGAGCTGTAACCAAATAACTGTTTACGAGAAAATGTACTTACAACATGAGAAACAATACCAAACGCAGGTAAAATCATGATGTAAACTTCAGGGTGTCCGAAAAACCAAAAGATATGTTGATACATAACAGGGTCGCCACCGCCAGCAGCATTAAAGAAGCTAGTTCCAAAATGTCTATCTGTTAAAATCATTGTAATTGCCCCTGCCAATACAGGAATAACAGCAATTAATAGGTAAGCAGTAACTAACCATGTCCAGCAGAACATCGGCATTTTCATTAATGTCATACCTGGAGCACGCATGTTTAATATAGTTACAATAATATTAATTGCACCCATAATTGAGCTAGCACCTAAAATATGCATTGCAAATATGGCAATATCCATACCTTTACCCATTTGGATAGATAAAGGGGCATATAATGTCCAACCTGCAGCAGTAGCACCACCTTCAACAAAGAATGAACCTGTTAACATTAATGATGCTGGTATCATTAACCAAAAACTAAAGTTATTCATTCTGGCAAATGCCATATCTGAAGCACCAATTTGTAGTGGTATCATCCAGTTTGCAAAACCTACAAAAGCAGGCATTACTGCACCAAATACCATTATGATACCGTGCATAGTAGTTAATTGGTTAAAAAACTCTGGTTTGAAAAATTGTAATCCAGGTTGGAATAGCTCTGTTCTTAGCATTAAAGCTAAAACTCCACCTTCCAATAACATTACAAATGAAAATATCAAATAAAGCGTACCAATATCTTTATGATTTGTTGCCATAAACCAGCGTTTAAAGCCAGTTGGCATATCATGATGATGTTCATCATGATGTTCAGCATGTGTATGATTTCCCATATATTATCTTACCTTAATTGATTTATTGTGGAAACTCGCCATTTCTAGCTTTAACAAATTCAGCAGGTTGTACAATTTGTCCTGTTTTGTTACCCCAAGAATTTTTGGTATATGTAACTACAGCAGCTAAATCAGTATCTGATAACTGAGTCCATTTAGGCATACCGCCTTTACCTTCTAGCATTATGTGCATTTGTTCAGCTTTAGCACCGTTTACAACTTTAGAACCATCTAAAGCTGGAATACCACCGCCACCTGTACCAGTTGGTTGATGACATACAGCACAATTTGAGCTATAAACTTTTTCGCCTTTAGCTTTTAATTCATCAAGAGTGTATACCTTTGTTGGGTCATCTGCTTTTGCTTGCATTTCTTTTTGCTTAGCTTTTACCCATATAGCATAATCTTCTTCGCTTTTTACTTCAACCACAATTGGCATGAAAGCATGTTCTTTACCACATAATTCAGCACATTGACCACGGTAAATACCAACTTTTTCAGCTTTAAACCACGTATCTCTAACCATACCTGGAATTGCATCTTGTTTAACACCAAATGCAGGTATCATCCATGCATGGATTACATCTTGTGCTGTAGTAACAATACGAATTTTTTTGTTTACAGGCACAACCATTGCGTTGTCAACTTCCATTAAGTATGTAGTTGTTTTTGGAGCTAAATTGTTTACTTGTTCACGAGGTGTTGATAATGTTGATAAGAATTTAATTCCTTCGCCTTCACCTTTAATATAATCGTAGCCCCATTTCCACTGATAACCAGTTGCTTTGATTGTAATATCAGCATTTGATGTATCTTTCATTGCTACAACTGTTTTTGTAGCAGGTAATGCCATTGCAATTACGATAATAAATGGAACAACTGTCCAAATTATTTCAACTGTTGTACTTTCATGGAAATTTGCAGGTTTAGCACCTTTAGATTTTCTATGTTTTACAATTGAATAAAACATTACACCAAACACAGCAATAAAAATTGCTAAACATACTATCATAACAATAATATGTAATCCTTCAATTTGTTTAGCGATTTCTGTAACAGGTTTGTGTAGATTAAGCTGCCTAACTGCTGGTCCACCCGGCATATCAGCAACAGAATTAGCAAAAGCAGAACTTACGCCAAATAGCATAATTGCAATAAAACGTAAAAGAGGTGCTAGGCTAAAATGATATCTTGCTTTCATTTTTTAACCTTCATTTTTTAATAATAAACAGGTTTAGCTTAAGTATAGAATAATATAGCCAAGATAATTAATCTAAGTAAAAACTTATTATTATCTATATATACTTATATAATTTATTTTAAACTTATATTCATAAAACAAAAGCTGCTACAATCAATTGATATAAACAGCTTTTAATTTTTTAGTTTACAACTTTTTAAATTTTATAATTTAATTAGTTTTAACTATTTACTACTCACTAACGATAGAAACTACTGATTTTCCATTACGTTTTGCGAATAACACTTTACCATCTACTTTTGCAAATAGAGTGTGGTCTTTACCTACGCCAACACTGCTATCAGCACTGTGTACACGTGTACCACGTTGACGAATGATGATTGAGCCAGCTGATACAAAAGTACCACCAAAAGCTTTTACGCCTAGACGTTTTGAGTGTGAATCACGACCATTTCGTGTCGATCCACCGCCTTTTTTCGATGCCATATTTTACTCCTAAATTAACCTTCAATTGCTGTAATTTGCAATGCGGTATATGTTTGACGATGACCTTGACGTTTTTGATAATGTTTACGTCTACGCATTTTAAAAATACGTACTTTGTCATGTTTACCTTGCTCAAGAACATTTGCTTTTACAACTGCACCAGCAACTAATGGAGCACCAACGCGTATAGAACCATCACTAGCAGAAACTGCTAAAACTTGATCTAAAACTACTTCAGTACCCACATCCGCTAGTATCTGTTCTATTTTTATTTTTTCGCCGATAGCAACACGGTACTGTTTGCCACCAGTTTTTATAACTGCGTACATGGATTTTCCTTTAAATGAAAATATTAACCTTGGGTATTATGTAACTTATTTAACTAAAATAATTACATAATTGCCACTGCGGAATTTTATCATATTCTAAGTGTTTTGTATATGCTGGGACATCGAATTTATATTTATATTTAGATATATTTTTATGGCTTTTATCGTTGATAAGTTATTATAAATAATTTAAATTATGCTTTAGTCATTTAAATCATTTAGCCTATCTAACTTTTGTTTTAAGTCTAATATTTCTGCATTTAGCTTTTGGATTGGGTCTTCCTCTGCAGCATTTGGTGTGATTGCGTATGATTCAAATTGGTTGTTATGTTCACTTTTATCTGATAATTTATCATCTAGTATGCGAGCTGGAATTCCTACTGCTGTTTTTCCTGCTGGTACTTCTTTTATAACAACTGCATTTGCTCCAATCCTTGCATAATCTCCAATTGAAAACCCGCCTAAAACCTTAGCTCCAGCACTTACAACTACGCCTTTACCTAAAGTTGGGTGTCGCTTGCCTTGATTTAAAGTTGTTCCGCCTAAAGTTACACCTTGGTACAGTGTACAATCATCGCCAATTTCAGCTGTTTCGCCAATTACAACGCCCATGCCATGGTCAATAAATACACGATTGCCAATTTTAGCAGCGGGGTGTATTTCAATGCCTGTAAGCCAGCGACTAAATAATGAAATAAATCGAGCAAATAGTATGAATTTATGTTTATGCAGTTTGTGAGCTATTCTATGTAATAAAATTGCATGGAAACCTTGATAACAAAATATTACTTCTAAAAATGAATGTGCTGCCGGGTCTTTTTCAAGAATGGATTTGATGTCTTGTTGGATATTTTTTATGAAGCTAGGCATATACATATTTATAATATTTTATATACATTATAGCGAATTAATTATATTAACCAAACTAAACTATTCAAACCATCGTTTTTATGTAATTTAATTTGGCTAAGTAAAATATTACAGAATGTGATTATTCTGCTAATTCTTGGCTAGTTGCTTTAGCTTGAGTAGATGCTTCAGCTGTAGTTAATGGCATTTCAATTGCTTTAATCCCAATTGGACCTTCGCCAGCATATGTCATTGTTCCACTTGTTGTATTACCATTATCACTTGATTTAACTTGTAATTTAGTTACTCGTTGTGATGTACGGCAACCAATCAACCAAATTCCACCATTATGCCACGGTGCTGAGCTTCCACCCCATTGGTTTTCTACTTGGTAGTTGTTTGCACCTAATGATGTAGCTTTGCAAGCAATTGGACCTTCATTTGCATATGTCATTGTGCCGTTTAATGTTTTTCCACCATCATTTGAAGAAATATCTACAGAAATTACGGATTGGTCACGACAACCTAATACAAAAACTCCACCATCATGCCATGGTGCTGATGTACCACCCCATTGATTTTCGGCACTGTAAACAGCACCATCTTGTAAATCGCTCTTAAATCCGATTGGACCTTCGCCTGCATATGTCATTGTGCCATTTAATGTTGCACCATTATCACTTGATGTAACATTGATTGCTACTACATTTTGACCTTCACGGCAACCAATTATCCACTCACCGCCATCATGCCATGGTGCTGATGTGCCACCCCATTGATTTTGTACACGATAGGTATTTGTTTGTGTTAATGTGGCTTTAAATCCAATTGGACCTTCATTTGCATATGTCATTGTACCTGTTAATGTTTTACCATTGTCTTTTGATGTAACATTAATTGCTATTACATTTTGACCTGAACGGCAACCAATAACCCACATTCCACCTTCATGCCATGGTGCTGATGTACCGCCCCATTGATTTTGTACATGATGTAAATTATTAGATGTTTTGCTTGTTTTTGACATTTATCAAACTTGCCGTAAAACCTCGTCCTTCAGGGCGGGGATATAAGGCAACACGAAAAACACGAATAAAAAGCATGGTTTTTAGAGTATTTTGAGTGAAAAAACAAATTAGCTAGTCAG
>JBJOQB010000081.1:0-11520 GCA_046050125.1 Pseudomonadota bacterium | reverse complement strand
ACACAATACCAAACTCTTTTTGAGTTATTTAGTAGCTAATATTTTTTAAACTGATTACCAAATCAATTATGTATTCAAGTTGAATAATATTAACTGTACTGCTTATATCATTTAAAGACATAAACTAATCTAAATTTGATGGTTATATTTAAATTTTTAAGCAGTATTATAATTTTAAGTATAAATACTAAGGAAATATATGGACTTACAGAATATTATTGAACAAGCATGGGAGCAAAGGCAACAACTTTCAGCGTTAAATTTAGTACAAATTAAAGATGCTGTAAATCAAGTAATTGCAGGCTTGGACAAAGGTGAGTTGAGAGTAGCTCAAAAGCAAGATGGCACATGGATTGTTAACCAATGGATAAAAAAAGCTGTATTATTATCATTTAGATTAAGTGATAATCAAATAATGCCAGCGGGTGGATATACTCAATTTTTTGATAAAGTACCAAGTAAATTTGCTAATTATACACATGAAGATTTTGTGCAAGGCGGTATGCGTGTAGTTCCTCCTGCCGTTGTGCGTAAAGGTAGTTTTATTGCTAAAAATGTAGTGCTTATGCCTTCTTATGTAAATATTGGTGCTTATGTTGATGAGGGAAGCATGGTTGATACATGGGCTACTGTTGGTTCATGTGCTCAAATTGGTAAAAATGTACATTTATCTGGTGGTGTTGGTATTGGTGGTGTTTTAGAACCAATTCAAGGCAATCCAGTTATTATTGAAGATAATTGTTTTATTGGTGCAAGGTCTGAAGTAGTAGAAGGCGTAATTATTGAAGAAAATAGTGTGCTTTCAATGGGTGTTTACATTGGGCAATCAACCAAAATTTATGACAGACAAACTGGCGAAATTTTCTATGGCAGAGTTCCTTCAGGTTCAGTAGTAGTACCTGGAAGTTTACCAAGCAAAGATGGTAGCCATAGCCTTTATTGTGCAGTAATTGTTAAAAGAGTTGATGCTCAAACAAGAGCAAAAACAGCAATTAATGATTTATTAAGGGATTAGTTTTAAGCTAATTTATATGAATTAAGAAAATAAAGGTAAGTATAATATTTTAAGTATTACCTTTATTTCTTATTTATTTAACAAATTTATTTATAATTTTAAGGAGTATTGTATATGATAATTGTCAAAGGTTCAGATAAACCAAAACATAGCATTTCATTTTACCATGCAGAACAAAAGCTATTACCTCAATATCAAAACTTAAACCAAAATCCTAAATTAAATAATCCAGCTTGCTTAGTTTTTGATAATATAAAAGGTGATGGTGGGAATTTAGTTGAATTTCCTAAACTTAATTTAATTGGTGCTAGTCAATTTTTACCGCATAAACTATATGAAATTATAGCTAAATATAAAGGTAAACCAATACTTGTAATTAGTAACCGTAGAGAAACCCATGCTTACATTCGTGAGCAAGGTTCAAATAAATGGCATTCGGTTTCTGTACTTGCAGCAGAAAATTTTGACCAATCAAATTTACATTTAACTGCTAGTCAAATTCAAGAGCAAACAGAACAAGAAATTAAAGATTTTATATTATTTTCTCAACCTAGAGATGATAAACAAGTTAGCATAAAAACTAGAGAATTTTTTAGTAAAAAAGACCTTACAACATATTTAGCACAACCAAACTTAACTCAACCTCAAATAGAAAAAGCTACAAAAGCATTAGATAAAATTAAACATACTCCTGATGAAATTACTTTAAAATTTCCATTAGAAGTAAAAACAGAAAAAGAAATTGTAGAAGAAGTAGGTGCAAAATTTTTACTAATGCCATCATCTGACCATTCTTTAGTAGAATATCAACCACTCGCAGAAATTGAAAATAAACATAGAAATTATACTATTCTTTCGCATTGCCATGGTGGTAATGGTAGAGCCAAACAAAGCATATTTAATTTGGCAAAATCAAGATTATCATGCACTAATATTAATGTAACAATTCATGATATTAAAGAGCATTTAAGTTGGGGTTATATTAAAGGAATTGCAGGAGATACCAGCCCTTGGTTTAGGTTTGCATCTTTAAAGCATAATTCAACATTTAAAATGGGAGAAGAAAAACAGAAACGCAAAGATTTACTAAAGTAAATAGCTTAGATTAGCTTAAATTAAACATATAATCTTTGAAGATATATCTATATGGATATATCCATGTATACTCCTGCTAATGTAGGGCAATTTTCCCATAAATATTTGCATATAAATTATGGGAAGAAAGAATTATATTAATTATCACTTATCTTTTAAATTTACATTATTATCATTACCGCAGCCAAAACAGTAATTTACAAAAGCATTCTTTCGTTTGTTACAACAATTACAATTATTAAATAAGCCAATTCCACAATGTTGGCAAAAATCACCTTCCAGCAAATTTGCAAAACTTCTTTCACAGCTTGGACAAATGTTTTTATTCATTCTATCTAAAGCCAAATCATAACTTAAATCTTTTTTACGTTCTTGTTCGGGTAATTTTTCTACAGATTTCTGTCTTTCTAAATAATCATTCAAAGCTTTAATAATATATTTTCCAGCAAAAACAGTAATTACAATTCCGACAATGTAGCGAACAAACCCACCATAACTTGGCAAATAAGGCACTAATTCAACAAAAAATGTAAATAAAGCAAATAATATAAAACCCCATACAAATGGCCAGTAAGTAGTTTTACGTTTTTTTGCAAAGAGCCATACACTTAAAGCAAGTAAAGGCAATGTAAGTAATAATCTGTAAATAAAAACTCGTAATAATTGATTTTCATTTTCAAGTTGTAATTTGCGTCTTGCATCATTTTCAATGCTATTAATTTGTGTTCTGAATTTATTATTTTCTTGATGAATTGAGATTAATTCTCTGTCTTGCTCTTCTAGTATCCTTTTTGCTTGCCTTTGTTTTGTTTTTGTATCATTTAATTTATTTGTTCTTTCAATTAAGTCTTTATCATAATTTGCATATTTAGTCGTGCGATTCGTTTGTAACCAGTTTTGATAGGTTTGATATTCTGTATTATAATTTTCACTAGCTACCTTTAAGTTTAGCCTACTTTTTTCAGCTTCATCAGATATATTTTTGATAATATCTTCATTTTTTCTTAATTTTTCTGATAATGATTGCTTAGTGATGATATCATTAGAACTCATGAAATTATCAATAGTATAGGATTTTTCAACTTTAGGTAAATTACTAACCAAGGTTGAGCCTAGCCCAATTAAAAAGCTAGCAAATACGAATGCAATTAACCATAAACCACGGTTAAACCATTTTTCAGATAGGCGTAGGGATTTAGACATATAAATATTCTTTAAAAATTAAATACATATATTAATTGTATATTAATATTTTGATTTTACTAATAAAAATATTATGCTATAATTTTTCTTCAATCATGAGGAGCGTTGCAGCAAAATTTATTTTGTTAGGCTCAATTCAACGACGCTCGCCTAAACACATTTAAGTAGCTTGGATATGGGTTTTGGTGGGTCAAATATTTTTATTCTCACATATTACCTTCATATAACCTATAGTGTTGCTTATAAAAAAGGTAAAACATGCAAACAACAATATTAGATAAAGTTGATTATGTAGTAGCTGATATGTCATTAGCTAGCTGGGGACGTAAAGAGATTTTAATTGCAGAAACAGAAATGCCAGGATTAGTTGCAATTCGTGAAGAATATAAAAGTAGCCAACCACTAAAAGGTGCTAAAATAGCAGGTTCTTTACATATGACAATTCAAACAGCGGTTCTAATTGAAACATTACAAGCTTTGGGTGCTGAAGTACGTTGGGCATCATGTAATATATTTTCAACACAAGACCATGCTGCAGCAGCGATTGCACAAAATAATACACCTGTTTTTGCGTATAAAGGCGAAACATTAGCTGATTACTGGGAATTTACTCACAAAATTTTTGAGTGGGATAATACGAATAGCTATGCAAACATGATTTTAGATGATGGCGGAGATGCAACATTACTATTAATTTTAGGTACAGAAGCTGAAACTAACCCTACTAAAATTGCTAATCCAACAAATGAGGAAGAAGAGTATTTATTTGCTTCAATTAAACAACATTTAGCGATTGATGCAAATTGGTATAGTAAACGTATTAAACATATTCAAGGTGTAACTGAAGAAACTACTACAGGCGTACATCGCTTATATCAAATGAGCAAAGAAGGTAAATTACCATTCCCTGCAATTAACGTAAATGACTCAGTAACTAAATCAAAATTTGATAATTTGTATGGTTGCAGAGAATCTTTAGTTGATTCAATTAAACGTGCTACAGATGTAATGGTTGCAGGTAAAATAGCTGTAGTTGCTGGTTATGGTGATGTTGGTAAGGGGTCTGCGCAATCTTTACGTGGTCTAGGCGCTACAGTAATGATTACCGAAATTGACCCAATTTGTGCTTTACAAGCAGCTATGGAAGGTTACAGAGTAGTAACAATGGACGATGCGGCATCAATTGCTGATATTTTTGTAACAACAACAGGTAATAAAGATATTATTACACATGAGCATATGAAGGCAATGAAAAACAATGCAATCGTATGTAATATTGGGCATTTTGATAGTGAAATTCAAGTTGCAAGTTTAGCTAATTATGAATGGGAAAACATCAAACCACAAGTTGACCATATTATTTTCCCTGATGGTAAGCGTATTATTTTATTAGCTCAAGGTAGATTAGTAAATTTAGGTTGTGGCACAGGACACCCAAGTTTTGTAATGAGTAATTCATTTACAAATCAAACATTAGCACAAATTGAAATTTTTACTAAAGGAAATCAGTATGAAAATCAAGTTTACTGCTTACCAAAACATTTAGATGAAAAAGTAGCTCGTTTACACTTGGATAAAATAGGTGCAAAATTAACTATTTTAAGTACTGAACAAGCACAATATATTAACGTAGATGTAAATGGTCCTTACAAACCTGAACACTATAGATATTAATATATCATTATTTAAAGGGAGATTAGATTAATTTCCCTTTTCTTTTTACTATTAAATTATGATTATCTTTCAGGTACAAATTTATACAATTCATGCATAGCTAGCGTGTAAACATCTCGTTTAAAATCTACTACGATTTCGCTAGCTTGCCAGTAATCATACCAATCAGTTGCATCAAACTCTGGTTTAGGGCTTGTATATAAATTAATTTTTGCTTGTTCATCTACTAAGCTTAATAGATACCAAATTTGCTTTTGACCTTTGTACACTCCACGATGATAAGGGCGAATTAACTCTCTAGGTACATCATAACGTAGCCATTCTTTTGTTCTACCTAAAACTTTAACATGTTGTGGTAATAAGCCAATTTCCTCAAATAGCTCTCGGTACATTGCATCAACTGGTCTTTCTTGATACATAATACCACCTTGTGGGAACTGCCATGCTTTTTCATTGGCACGCCTACACATTAGCACATTTTGCTTATTGTTAATTAAGACAATACATACATTCGGACGATAACCAGCTCTATCTAGCATTTTTACCTTTTCAATTGATGTTGAGGTAGCATTAGTATTATAATAGCTTATTATTGTAGCATATCTTGACATTTTTATGAAAGCTAAATCATTCCTAGTTACCACGCAAAAAGAAGCTCCTTCTGATGCAGAAATTATATCTCACAAATTAATGATGCGTGCGGGACTTATAAAAAAAATGGGGGCAGGTATATACACTTACATGCCAATGGGTTTACGCATTATTCGTAAAGTTGAGAATATCATACGTAATGCTATGAATGAAGCAGGTGCATTAGAATGTGTAATGCCTGTTGTGCAACCAGCAGAATTATGGCAAGAAACAGGTAGATTTGAAAAATTTGGTGATGAATTACTACGTTTTAAAGATAGACATGATAATGACTTTGTACTACAACCAACATCAGAAGAGGTTGTTACTGCAATTGTAAGAGCAGATGTAAAAAGTCATAAGCAGTTGCCTGTAAATCTATATCAAATTCAAACAAAATTCCGTGATGAACGTCGCCCACGTTTTGGCATAATGCGTGGTAGAGAATTTGTGATGAAAGATGCATACTCATTTGATAAAGATGACGAAGGCATGAAGCAATCATATCAAAGAATGTTTAATGCATATCATAATATTTTTCAGAAATTAGGCTTAGAGTATCGTGCAGTAGATGCCGATACAGGCTCAATTGGTGGTGTAGGTAGTTGTGAATTTCATGTTATCGCTCAAACAGGGGAGGACACATTAGCATACTGTCCAAACTCTGACTATGCAGCAAATATAGAGGCAACTCCAGCTCCTTGTTTAGTTTTAGAAAGAGCTAAACCAAGCCAAGATTTACAAAAAGTTGCTACTCCAAACACTAGTACATGTGCTGATGTTGCAAAATTCTTAAATTTAGATATTACACAAACAGTAAAATCATTAGTAATTGCCACAGATAGTTTTAGTAATAATATCAAAACAACAAAAATTTACTTATTATTAGTGCGTGGCGACCATGAGTTAAATGAAATTAAATTGAAAAAAATTACTCCTGATTTAGTTGATTTTCGTTGGGCAACAACTGAAGAAATTCAACAAAATTTTGGAGGTAAAGCAGGATACCTAGGTGCGGTTGGTTTAGATATAACTAAAGTTACAATAATTGCAGATAAAACAGTAGCAAATATGGCAGATTTTGTATGTGGTGCTAATGATGAAGGTTATCACTATACAGGTTGTAATTGGGGTAAGGATTTACCAGAGCCACATATGGTATGTGATATTAGAAATGCACTTGAAGGCGATGCTAGTCCAGATGGTAAAGGCAGTTTAGCTATTTGTCGAGGTATTGAAGTTGGGCATGTGTTTATGCTTGGGACTCGTTATTCTCAAGATATGAATGCAAATTTTTTAGATAGCGATGGCAAAAGTAAACCAATGGTAATGGGCTGTTATGGTATTGGTGTAACTAGAATCTTAGGTGCTGCGATTGAGCAGAATTATGATGATAGAGGGATTATATGGCCACAAAATATAGCGCCTTTTGAATTAGTAATTTGCCCTATTGGATATGATAAAAGCGAAGCAGTGCAAAAAGTAGCAAATGATTTATATCATTCTTTATTAGCTAAAGGTGTTGATGTTATTTTAGATGATAGAGGCGAAAGACCAGGGAGCATGTTCGCTGATTGGGAATTAATCGGAGTTCCGCATCGTGTTGTAATTGGGGATAAAAATTTAGCAGATGCTAAAGTTGAATACCAAGGGCGTAGAGATAGTGAAGCTTCTAAAATTAATGTAGATGATATTTATGCATTTATTATGGATAAATTAAAATAATTTTTGAATATATCTATCTGCATAAATCATGTAGATAGATATTAATTCTTAACTATATTCTATAATTTTTGGTGTATATTTTTCAGAAATAATCAATTTTATTTTATCTTCTGGTATTGCAGATTTAGGAACATCAACTGATACTGAGCTAACTAATTCGTACTTTTTATCACTTTCCAAGAAGCTATGCTCATATGCTTTTAAATCAAATAATTCTGATTTTTCTTTTTTTTACTAGCAATAAAATTCTACCCCAAACATGTTCATTCCCTGCTAATTTTGGTATATGTTCATTTAATGGGTTGTAAGCAATTGGTATGTTATTATGAAGTTGAGAACTTAAATTCTTTTGAGTAACCTTAGTTGAGATATTTACTTTATCTAATGCTTTTTGTATTTTATCCCCTGTAATATCAACTTTTCTTGATATTATTTTTGAATTTATTAAAATACCCTCATTGTTATATTTGGGAATTATAGTTGCAATAAATTTAATTGTCATAATAAGTTTTTAATTTAGCATAATTAATAACAATTGTAGCATATATATACATTTACTCAATTTTTTATTTTAGGGTTAGAGTAATTAATTTACCCTTAAATCCTGTTCCTTGCTCTGGTTGTGGTGTAACTTTTACTTCTATATTTTGATTAGATTGTTTAATTGCTTCATATTCAGAAGGGGTAATTTGTTTATATTTCCATTCTGGCTTATAATTTTCATCGTCTGATTTTAATAGCTTGTAGTATTCAATACTTCTAGTTTCAACTAAATTGCAAGATGATGTATAAACATCGCTAATCGGTTGCCAGTAGTGGTTGCCCCAGTGTGTTAAACGCACTTTATCTGTATTAGGGTCATATCCTGTAACCATAGCAATATGCTCAAATAACTCACTTTCCTTTGAGTTTTCTTTTGTAAAAACATTACTATGAGAACGGTCTCGAGTACTTACAGAAAAAAACGTTGCTAAACCTTGTTTATTTTCTAAACCATAAACTATGCTTTTTCTATATTCATCTAATGATTTTGGCTCTTCAACTTTTGCATTTAAGCCTAAGTGTTCAGCTAATTTTATGAATAGGCGATAATCTAATATTTCACCTTGTAAACTCCCAATAATTTTTTTAGCCAATTCTCTAATACTGGTAATAGAAATATTTTTAGGCATATATTTACTGTATCTACCATGAGAATTTTTGTATACAGGTGTAGCTTTATCTTGTAAATAATATTCTAAAATTTGACCTAGAGTAACTAATTTGCAAGTTGCACCAAATTGTAGTATTGGCTTAACTGATAATATTTTAGCTTGTTGTTGGAGTTTGAGTTTATCTAGATTAAATTTATAAATATCATCATGTTTTTGCTTGGTAATGTAATCATTGCCTGAAAAAACTTCGCTATCTAATTTGATATCTTTGCTAACAGATTTAGTTTTATCTTCATTTCTAAAAGTTAGTCTAATCACTGAATATTTATCAAAGTAATCTCCAGAATTGCTACTTAAAACTTGTATTTCAGCATTTTGAATAAAAGAATTATTCTGCTTATAAATTTTATGTGCAATTTGATAAATATCATCAATACTTTTGCCACGACTATTATCAATACTTGAAAATGCATTTCCGCTTAATCTGTAAAATAAATTATCTTGATAGACTTTTTTCAAGCTAGATGTATAGCTACTTATTCTATTAAATAAATTAAATGGTATATTTAAAAGGGTTTGGCTCATAATTATAATTCTAAAGTATATATAATAATCTATACTATTTTTAGGCTAAAGCAAACGAATTAGTTTAAATTAATATATGGCTATTAGTTATAGTTATAGATATATATTATTCTCAAACATATTGATACAAGATTGTCATAAATTTATTGTATAATCAAAATCTATATCTTGCTTTAGTTTAATTACATGGCAGGTTATGAAAATTTTATATATTAATACATAATAATTATTTAAGTTAAGAGGGAATTTATGCCAATAAATAGCAAAGTATCTCAAGGTAATACCATTAATACTAGTCATGTTAGTAGAAATGGTATACAAAAAAAGAAAGCAAGCTCAGCAAATTCTAGCACCTCAAATATTATACGAGCTACTAGAAGTAATCCAAATAATCCTCAATTAAATTTTACTCCTGCACCAGCAAAACAATCAATTCAAGAATACCTAAAAACAGCTGATTTTTCAGTAAGATATTTTTGGGATATGCTTGGTAGTTACTACGGAGATGATGGGCATATGGTAACTGACCCTAAATTTTTAGGTAAAAACGGAGTGCTAAATCACACGATTGAAGTAATGAGAAATTTTGAAACACATTTTGAAAGAACATTTGAGCAACAAACAGGAGTTAATGCTCAATTTATGCGAGGATTACTAGCATTACACGATGTGGCAAAAGGCACAGAAAAACTAGTTGGCGAAAAACAGCATGCACTAAGTAAAGGAATTATAAAAAAAGATGTAAGTGATAATATTCCAGATGAATTGAAAAAAGCATGGATAGTTTTAATTTCTCATGATGTAATTGGTCAAACAGATATGGGACATATCAACATAACACAAGCAGCACTTAGTGTTTATAATATGTACCATAAGCTAAAAAAATATGTGCCTGAAGTTTCAATTGCATCAGTACTACGTATGATAGAAATATTTTATCGTTGTGATGCAGGTTCTTACATTGATTTAAGACAAAAATTAATGAAAAATGAAAATAGTATCGAATTTAATGATAGAGTGGCAGGTGTATTTGAGGCTATCACAAAAAAAGTACATTCATTACCGCAAGAATACCCACATTTACTTGTGAAAGAAGCAAATTATATTACTTACTTTAATGACGGTGAATTACTAAAACATAGTTTTGATTCTTGGATGGCAAAATATAAAGATAAATTTCCTGCTAATTCAGCATTCATTTTTGATATAGATGGCACTATTACATCAACAATGGTAAATAGCCTAAGTGAAAAAATTAATATGCGTCATGTATTATTAGGCTTATTACGCAATAATATCAAAGTTAAGCTAATTTCAAATCGTAAAGATGATATTATATGTTTTGACCAAAAAAGTGTAGATGATTTAATTAAAGGTGTTCCAGAAAAATATCGACATTTAATTGAGGTAATAACTAATCCTGTTAAAGATGATAAAACACGTGAATATACGATGTTTAAACATAAAGAATTTGAAAAAATTAACCAAAATAGCGTAGTAATTGGTTCAGCAGGCGATAGCTTATGGGATATTCACAGCTACCATTTCCCAGAATTATTTGAGCAAACCCAAGAAAAATATGGGTTTAAACCAAAAAGCTTTTGGGTACAAACAGGCAAAGACCCAAAGGATTTTCACGATGATGGAAAACATAAAATGGCACCTGATATAGGAATTAGAAAAAAATCATAAAGGGTAAATATAGCCTAAGCCTTGAATAGTTTAATATAAAAGACTTATAATAGTCAGCATTAATACTAGTGCAAGGCAAACTATGTTAGTACCTGTAATTTTGTCAGGTGGTTCTGGTAGCAGATTGTGGCCAGTATCAAGAGAGTTATACCCAAAACCATTTATCAAGCTTGAAGATGGAAAAAGTTTAATACAAAAAACTTTTATGCGGGTAGCTAATCTAAAAAATATAGAAGTTAAAAACATTCTAACTATCACTAATCATGAGCATTATTTTTTAACAAATAATGAGTATTCACAATTAGATGATAAGTATTCAAATATTCAAAAGCATTTTTTATTAGAGCCAATTGCCAGAAACACAGCTCCTGCTATTGTAAGCGGAGCTTTGCTATTATCTGATACTGATGCAATTGGTAATGATGCTGTTATGCTAGTTGTTCCTGCTGACCATATTATTCAAGATGAGCATGCATTTCATGCAGCAGTAGAGCAAGCCTATAAATTAGCTAAAGATGATTATTTAGTAACTTTTGGAATTACACCAGACCACCCAAATACTGGGTTTGGTTACATTCAACAAGGTAATATCATCGATAAATCAAATGCTTACACAGTAAAAAGATTTTGTGAAAAGGGAATTGCCCACTTAAGTTGATTTAAGTAATTTATCAAATAATATTTGTATTAAATTTGCATTAAGTGATACCATACACTTTGCATAAGTCTTTGTTCTACGAATTAATT
>JBJOQB010000080.1:0-4114 GCA_046050125.1 Pseudomonadota bacterium | reverse complement strand
AAATAAGCATAATTAATAATATCATTCATGACCGTATGACTGAAAGTACAGTTAGCAATACACAAGAAGCTTTAAATTTGTTTAATGAATTAGAAGCAAAACCTTTAGCTCATATTGATATATCTTCACCAAATATTGGAAAGCAAGCATTAGAGCAAGCTAATAAAACAATGGGGCTTGCTTTATCAAGCGATGAAATAGATTACTTATTTGATGCTTACACAAAAATGGGGCGTAACCCTACTGATGTTGAATTAATGATGTTTGCACAAGCAAACAGTGAGCATTGTCGTCATAAAATCTTTAATGCTTCTTGGGTTATTGATGGTGTGAAGCAGGATTATAGCTTATTCGATATGATTAAAAATACGCATAAAGTTACACCACAAGGCACAATTGTTGCATATTCAGATAATTCTGCAATTATGCAAGGTAAGCCTAGCGTGCGTTATGTGCCAGATTATGCTACAGGTTTGTATGCTAGTCATGATGATATATTGCATACGATTATGAAAGTTGAAACGCATAATCACCCTACAGCAATATCTCCATTTGCTGGTGCATCTACGGGTGCTGGTGGCGAAATTAGAGATGAAGGTGCAACAGGTAGAGGCTCAAAGCCTAAAGCTGGTTTAGCTGGTTTTAGTGTTTCTGACTTAAATATTCCTAATTATGAACAAGCATGGGAAAATAAAGATTATGGTAGACCAAGCCACATGGCAAGCCCATTGGAGATTATGATTCAAGGGCCAATTGGAGCTGCTGCTTTTAATAATGAATTTGGACGTGCAAATTTGGCAGGTTACTTCCGTGTATATCAACAGCAAGTAGCTGGCAAGAATTATGGTTATCACAAACCAATTATGTTAGCAGGCGGTATGGGTAGCATATGTGATAAATATACACATAAAGAAGATTTACCAAAAGATACTTTATTAATTCAGCTTGGTGGGCCAGGCATGAGAATTGGTATCGGTGGCGGTGCTGCTAGTTCTATGACATCTGGTACAAATGCTGTAGAGTTAGATTTCAATTCGGTACAAAGAGATAATGCTGAATTACAGCATAGAGCTCAAGAAGTTATTACTACTTGTTATAATTTAAATATTAATCCTATTTTATCTATACATGATGTAGGTGCTGGTGGTTTATCAAATGCTTTTCCTGAGTTAGCTGAAGGTGCAAATCAAGGTGCAATTTTTGATTTAAGAGCTGTAGATGTACAAGAAAGTGGCATGAGTCCTGCTGAAATTTGGTGTAATGAATCACAAGAACGTTATGTATTAGCAATTGCTCCTCAAAGTTTAGATTTATTTAGTCAAATTTGTGAGCGTGAACGTTGTCCATTTAGAGTTGTGGGAACAATTCAAGAAGAAAAAATATTGAAATTAATTGATAGTGATTTACAACAAGATGATGTAAATCATAAGGTAATTGATTTATCTATGGAAACATTATTTGGTAAACCACCAAAAGTGCATAAAGATGTTGTTCATACAGAATTTAGTTTACCTACGCAAGAACTTGATAATACAAGCTTAGAGCAAGTAGCATTAGATGTTTTACGCCACCCAACAGTAGCGAATAAAGAGTTTTTAATTACAATTGGCGACCGTAGTGTTGGTGGTTTAAGTTCTCAAGACCAAATGGTAGGACCTTGGCAAATACCTGTGGCTGACTGTGCAATTACATTATCAGATTTTACTAACAGTCATGGGCAAGCAATGGCAATTGGAGAGCGTACTCCTTTAGCAGTATTGAATGCAAGTGCAAGTGCAAGAATAAGTGTAGCTGAAGTTATTACTAATATGTTAGGTGCTGATGTTCAAAAATTAGAAGATATTAAATTATCAGCAAATTGGATGGCAGCCTGTGGCGATAATCAGCAAGATGTTAATTTGTTTGATGCCGTAAAAACAGTTGGCTTAGAATTATGCCCTGCTCTTGGTTTATCAATTCCTGTAGGTAAAGATTCATTATCAATGCGTACAGTATGGCAAGATGAATTATCACAAGAAACTAAAAGCGTAACTTCGCCATTATCCTTAATAACTAGCGGTTTTGCTAATGTAGATGATGTAAGAAAAACTATTACTCCACAATTACAAAAATTAGTAAATGATGATAATACTCAAGCTAGTGAAATTATCCTTATTGATTTAGGCAAAGGGCAAAATCGTTTAGCGGGAAGCATTTTAAATCAAGTAACATCACAATATGGCGATAAAACTCCAGATTTAGATAATCCACAAGATTTAATTAACTTGTTTTCAGCTGTTAAAAAATTAAAAGAACAAAATTTAATATTAGCCTTACATGATAGGTCAGATGGTGGCTTGTGGGCAACTTTATGCGAAATGTCATTTGCTGGTCATTTAGGTGTAAGCATTAATGTTGATATATTAATTGCTTCATCTCAAGCTAATAATTCGCAAAATTCCTACGATGATGTAAAAGATGCATCTAAACAAAATAGTGGAGCAAGACAAAAAGCAACGCTAGAAGCCTTATTTAATGAAGAATTAGGTTTAGCTATTCAAACATCTAAACATAATCGTGAACAAGTGTTTGCTATATTAAGAGAATTTAATTTATCTGCGATTAGCCATGTAGTTGCAACACCAAATAATACAGATAATATTGAAATTTATTGTGATGCTAAATCAGTGTTTAAAGCAGAACGAGCTAAATTACAGCAAGTTTGGAGTGAAGTAAGTTACCAAATCGCAAGATTAAGAGATAATCCTGATTGTGTACAACAAAATTTTGATAATATTTTAGTTGAGAATAAGGGTATAAATCCAAGTAAAACTAAAAACTTTGATGTAAATAAAACTACTAAGGCTATAAATATTTCTGGTAATAAAAATGTAGCAATACTTAGAGAGCAAGGCGTAAATTCTCATGTAGAAATGGCATTTGCTTTGGAGCAGGCAGGCTTTAATTGCTATGACGTACACATGAGTGATTTATTGGTGGGTAAATTTGATTTAGCTAATTTTGTTGGATTTATTGCTTGTGGCGGATTTTCTTACGGAGATGTGTTGGGTGCGGGGCAAGGTTGGGCGAAAACAATTTTATATAATGAAAAACTAAATCAAATGTTTAGCACATTCTTTAATAGAAAAGATAGCTTTGCTTTAGGTATCTGTAATGGTTGCCAAATGTTAAGCCAATTAAGCCCAATTATTCCAAATACACAAAATTGGCCACGTTTTACACGTAATGTGAGTGAGCAATATGAAGCAAGATTAAGTATGGTAAAAATTAACAACTCGCCATCTATTTTCTTTAAAGATATGCAAGATTTAGTTTTACCAATTGTAGTTGCTCATGGCGAGGGGTTTGCTGATTTTAGCCAAAATGGAGATATTAGCAAAGTAGATATTTCATGTACATTTGTAGATAATCAACATGCTAGTACGCAGATTTATCCATTCAATCCAAATGGCTCGCCACAAGGTATTACTGCTGTTACATCAACAGATGGTAGATTTACTGCAATGATGCCACATCCAGAGCGTGCATTACGTACACAACAATTAAGCTACTGCCCACAGCAATGGAAAGAACAAGAGTTTACACCATGGTTACAGATGTTTATCAATGTTGCAAATTGGGTGAATGATAATTCAAATAAAATATAATTAATGTAAAATATAAATTTAATGCAAGATAAAATAGTAGTTTTGTCTTGTTTTAAATTTTATTTAATTATGTTAACAACATTAATGAGTTATAAATATAAATGAAGCCTTTTCTTAAGTGGGCAGGAAGTAAATATAAAATAATTGATAAAATTATAAATGTTCTTCCTTCTGGAAAAAGATTAATTGAGCCTTTTGTTGGTTCAGGTTCAGTTTTTTTAAATACAAATTATGAAGAATATGTATGTATTGATAAAAATGCAGATTTAATTAATCTATTTAAAATAATACAAGCAGAAGGTAATAACTTTATAGATTATGCAAAACATTTTTTTATTCCTAATAATAATATAGAAGAACAATTTTATATTTTAAGACAAGAATTTAATTCAACAAAAGATATTTATAAAAAATCTGCTTTATTCATATATTTAAATCGACACTGTTATAATGGGTTATGTAGATAT
>JBJOQB010000079.1:0-5075 GCA_046050125.1 Pseudomonadota bacterium | reverse complement strand
TTTCTCCATTCTTTCTCTTAGAGTATCCATTTCTTACACTTTTATCATCTCCACATTTCTTACATATTATCTTCATCTTAATAAAACATTTATTATATCATCAAATTAAGTGGGCAATCCCGATTGATTAATAGCTTTGCTATATACATAGTTTAGTGATATAATTTGGTGTTTTATATCTTTGTAAATCCAAGGATTTTACAAACGTTATAATCATTTATAATAAATTTTAATATACAATCTAAGTAAACATAATTGTACTATTAGAGTAAAAGAATAAACAAAAATTATATTTATAATAATCTACGCTAATAAAATTTGAGTTCAAATTTATAAACTCAAGTTTTAGAAATGTGTATGAAATGCACGCCTTTATCTAGGAAGTATTATGATTCAACTAGAAATTGATGGAAAATCCATAGAAGTGCCAGAGGGTACTATGTTAATGGAAGCAGCTAAAGAAGCAGGGCAGTATGTACCGCATTTTTGCTACCATAAAAAATTATCAATAGCGGCTAATTGTCGCATGTGTTTAGTTGAAGTAGAAAAAGCACCAAAGCCATTACCAGCTTGTGCAACGCCTGTAACAGCAGGTATGAAAGTGTTTACTCATTCTCAAAAAGCTAAAGATGCTCAAAAATCAGTAATGGAGTTTCTATTAGTAAATCATCCATTAGATTGCCCAATATGCGACCAAGGTGGCGAATGCCAACTACAAGATTTAGCCGTTGGTTATGGTGGTATGAAATCACGTTATCAAGAAGAAAAACGAGTTGTGTTTCATAAAAATGTAGGCTCATTAATTTCTATGGAAGAAATGAGCCGTTGTATACATTGTACTCGTTGCGTTAGATTTGGTCAGGAAATCGCTGGTATTATGGAATTTGGTATGCTTGGTCGAGGCGAACATTCTGAAATTACTAGCTTTGTAGGTAAAACAATCAATTCAGAGCTATCAGGTAACATGATAGATTTATGCCCTGTAGGAGCATTAACATCAAAACCATTTAGGTATTCAGCACGTACATGGGAATTAACTCGTAGAACAGGTATTTCCAGCCATGATGCATTAGGTAGCAACCTAGTTGTACAGATAAAAAATGGCAAAGTTATGCGTGTTTTACCACAAGAAAATGAAGATATTAATGAATGTTGGATTTCAGATAAAGATAGATTCTCTTATGAGGGTTTATACCATCATAGCCGTTTACAAAGTCCAATTTTAAAAGATGATAACGGATTATGGCATGAAGTTGAATGGAGCTATGCATTACAAACTATCAAGAATAAATTTAATGATGTAAAAACAGTGGCAGGATTATTCAATTCTCAGCATACTAGTGAGGAGATACATTCATTTAAAAAATTATTAAATGGTTTAGGTAGTGATATCATTGATTTTCGTTTAAAACATGGCGATTTGAATAATGATGAAAACCAAACATCTATTGCTTTAAACAATGTTAAAATTAGTGATTTTTCAAATACAGATAGATATAATCAAATTACATTTATTGGTTCATTTTTCCGTAATGACCACCCTGTACTATGTGCTAGAGTAAGAAAATCATCAAAGTCTGGCATGGGGATTAATTCAATAAATGCATCTTCAGCACAAGACTGGTTAATGCCAATTCAGCAAGATACAGTTATTGCTCCACATTTATGGGTTAAGTTTTTAACCCAAGTTAAGAATTTTATATTTGAAAATAATTTAGTAGTTACAAATTTATCAGCTGATTTATTAACACAAGCACAAGATTTAGCTAATTTATTAATTGAAAATAAAGAAAAACAAATAATTGCTTTAGGTGCGAATGTAATATATCACAATAATCGTGGAATACTACATAATTTATGTAATCAAATATCGCAAAAATTAGCTTGTAATTTAGTTGTGTTGCCAGATTCTAGTAATATGATTTCTGCATATCAAATTGGAGCATATACATCAAAAAGCTATACAAATTTAGATGCTTACATGTTAATGGGAATTGATTTAGAAAATGATATTAATCATATAAATTCGATAAAAAGCTCATTAAAGCAGGCAAAAACAGTAATTGCTTTATCAAGTTATACTTCAACAGCATTACTTGAATATGCAGATGTTATATTACCAATTGCAACATCATTTGAAACATCAGGTACATTTGTAAATATGCAAGGTAATGCTCAAGGTTTTTATGGAGTATCAAAGCCTGTAGGTTTATCAAGACCAGCATGGAAAGTACTAAAGGTAATCGCAGATACATTAGATGTAGGCGGATTTGATTATGAATCTACAGAAGATATTAAAAAACAAATTAATTTTGATTTTGCTAGCTATTTATCTAAATTAAATCAAAGTGCATCAGATATTGATACTGAAAAAACAGTTAAATATCATGAGCCAGTTCACTTTGAGAGAATATCTTACAGCCCAATTTATCATACTGATGCAGTTGTGAGACACAGTGCATCATTGCAAAAAACAGAATTAGCTAAAAAGGCTAAGCATATTTATGCACACCCAACTGTAATGCAAGATAAAGGTTTGAAAGATGGCGACTTAGTTACAATACTACAGGGTCAAGCTATGGTAAATGCAAATATATATGCAGATAAATTACTAAGCAATAAAGTAATTTTAATACCTACAGCATGTGAAGCATCTAAGGATTTAGATGGTTTATATGGTGATATTGCTATAGAAAAAGCATCTGTATAACCAAAAGTAGTATAAAGATTAAAAGATAAAGGTTTTTGGGTTTAATTATGCAAATTTTAGATTTAATTCAAAATTATGGGCAAAGTTTACTAGGTGTTCAGTTATGGACAGTGCTTTGGACATTATTAAAAATAGTTGTAATAGTATTGCCTCTGTTTGGTTGTGTTGCTTACCTTACCTTATGGGAACGCAAATTTATAGGTTGGATGCAAATTAGACTAGGTCCTAACCGTGTTGGATATGGTTTTTTACAACCAATTGCAGATGCATTAAAGTTATTATTAAAAGAAATTATTATTCCAATAAAATCAAATAAAATACTTTATATTATTTCTCCAATTATGGTTATCATGCCAGCGTTTGCCGCTTGGGCAGTAGTTCCATTTGGCGATGGTATTGCTTTGTCAAATATTAATGCTGGTTTATTGTATGTAATGTCTATAACTTCTGTTGGAATTTATGGAGTAATACTTGCGGGTTGGTCTTCTAATTCAAAATATGCTTTATTAGGTGCAATGAGAGCATCTGCACAAATGGTATCGTATGAGTTAGCTATGGGCTTAGCTTTAGCAGGGGTTTTAATAGTATCAAATACTTTAAATTTACAAGATATTGTTAAGGGGCAACAAATTGGTATATTTGCTGATAAAGGGATAAACTTTTTATCTTGGAATTGGTTACCTCTATTACCATTATTTATTATATATTTTATTTCTGGTATTGCTGAAACAAACCGCCACCCATTTGACGTTGTAGAAGGCGAATCAGAGATTGTTGCAGGTCATATGATTGAATATTCAGGCATGGCTTTTGCGATGTTTTTCTTAGCTGAATATGCAAACATGATTTTAATATCAATGCTTGTAACAATATTATTTTTAGGTGGTTGGTCTGCTCCTGTTGAATTTTTGAGCTTTATTCCATCTTTTGTATGGTTAGTTGCTAAAGTTTTCTTCGTATTATGCTTATTCATTTGGGTAAGAGCTTCATTTCCTCGTTATCGTTATGACCAAATTATGCGTTTAGGTTGGAAAATTTTTATACCATTAAGCTTAATTTGGATTATTGTAGTTAGTGCATGGCGTATTTCTCCATGGTCTATATGGAACTAATATTAAGGATTAATTATTATGTTAAGAGAAGTAAAATCACTAGTAAATAGTTTATTCTTAAAAGAATTAGTAAAAGGTTTGATGTTAACAGGAAAGTACCTTTTTGCTAAAAAAATTACTGTGCAATTTCCTGAAGAGAAAACACCGATGTCGCCTAGATTTCGTGGTTTACATGCACTAAGAAGATATGAAAATGGTGAAGAACGTTGTATTGCATGTAAGTTATGCGAAGCTGTATGCCCTGCTATGGCGATTAATATTGAGTCTGATATGCGTGAAGATGGTACAAGACGTACAACAAGATATGACATTGATTTAACAAAATGCATATTTTGCGGATTTTGCGAAGAAGCTTGCCCTGTAGATGCAATTGTTGAAACACATATTTTAGAATATCATGGCGAAAAAAGAGGCGACTTATACATGACTAAAGATATGCTTTTAGCAGTTGGCGACCATTATGAGCCAGAAATATCAAAAAGAAAACAAGCAGATGCGAAATATAAATAGAAGTAAATAAAAATTAAGATTAATCAAGGTTTTATATGAATATCACTAGTATGTTATTTTTCATTTTTTCAGGTTTGTTATGTGTAAGTGCATTACAAACAGTAACTGTAAAAAATCCAGTATATGCGGCACTTTTTTTAATTTTATCATTTGTTAGTACATCTGCATTGTTTATCATTCAAGGTGCTGAATTTTTAGGTTTAGTATTAATTTTAGTTTATGTTGGTGCAGTGATGGTTTTATTTCTATTCGTAGTAATGATGCTAGACGTAAAAGCACTATCTGCATTAAAAGCTAATCTACTTTCTTATGTGCCAATGTTAGTTACAATTGGTGGGATTTTAGTAGCTCAAATAGTATATATTTTGCATAAATCAGGTTTATTATTAGATAATAAGCCATTGCATGTAAAGGAAGTTGCAGAAAATAGTAATAATACTAGAGAATTAGGTAAGTTAATTTTTACAGAATACTTATTAGCTTTTGAAGTGGTTGGTTGTATCTTGTTAGTGGCAATTTTAGTGGCGGTAATTTTAACTTTACGCTCAAGAAAAGATACAAAATCTATGGAAGTATCAGAGCAAATTAAAGTTAAAGCTAGTGATAGAATAGTACTAGTAGATTCAAAAATAAACTAAAGTTTTAATAAAAAGGTAATCATGGAAGTAGGTATTTTTCATTATTTAGTTGTATCTGCAATTTTATTTGTTATTGGATTAATTGGCATTTTTATTAATCGTAAG
>JBJOQB010000078.1:0-6645 GCA_046050125.1 Pseudomonadota bacterium | reverse complement strand
TTTCTCCATTCTTTCTCTTAGAGTATCCATATCTTACACTTTTATCATCTCCACATCTTTTACATATTATCTTCATCTTAATAAAACATTTATTATATCATAAACTTATGTGGGCAATCCCTGAAATTGCACCTCTTGATTATATTGATGATTCAGTAAATGAAAGATATAAAACACATGAAGAATATGTATTCCCTGAAAAAAGCACACATGTTTTGTTTGATAAGAAATTTAGTTAGTATATACATGAATTGAATTATTACTTACTATAAATATTAATTATGGGAAATCAAACATGAAACAAACAAAAATCATTTTAATATCAAGCTTATTATTAAGCTTAATTCATAGCACAAGCTATGCAAATGCATCAAATAATAATGAAGCAAACTATTATAATCAACGCATTTTAAGCGTAAGTGGAAATGGCAAAGAAAGCATACCAACAAGCATAGCAAATGTAATTTTAGCTATAGAAATTAATTCAGGCACAGCAAATTTAGCTCAAAAAGAAGTAGCTAAACGTGCTAATATTGTAGTTGATTACTTACGTAGCCAAAATGTAAGCAAACTTAAAACAACAAGTGTAAATTTAAATCCACGCTATGAATATGAAAATAATAAACCACCAAAATTAGTTGGCTATACAGCTAACAATGGTATTAGCTTTCAAATTCCTCAAGATAAAGCAGGAATAATCATCGATGAAGCTATTCGCTTAGGCACAACTAGAATTGATGGCATAAGCTTTAGTGCAGATAATGAAGCAATTCAAAAAGCTAAAAACTTGGCTATAGCAAAAGCAGTAAAAGATGCAGAACAAAAAGCAAAGTTTACCTTATCTACTTTGAGTTTTAGTATAAAAGATATTATTAGCATTAAAGTTGATAATGCTGAGCCAATTTCGATAAATCAACCAAGAGTAATGATGGAACGCTCAATGATGGCAAAAACATCATATGCTGATAGTGCAAGTCCTGTAATTGGCGGAGATGAAGAGGTTGACGCAAATATTACATTAAATATTGCATACTAAATTACACACAAAATAAAAATAGTGGCATGAGGGAAAACATGCCACTTAATAATAAATACTATTTATATATTAATAATTATAATGAATAGTACATATCAAATTCTACAGGGTGAGTAGTCATTCTAAATCTTGTTACTTCTTCCATTTTTAAATCAATGTAAGCATCTAACATATCATCAGTAAACACACCACCTCTAGTTAAAAACTCTCTATCTTTATCTAAAGCTTCCAAAGCTTGGTCTAAAGAATGACAAACGGTAGGGATTTTTGCATCTTCTTCTGGCGGTAAATCATATAAATTCTTATCTGCAGCATCGCCAGGGTGAATTTTATTCATTACGCCATCTAATCCAGCCATTAACATTGCAGAGAATGCTAAGTATGGGTTAGCTGTTGGGTCTGGAAAACGAACTTCAATACGTCTACCTTTAGGATTGCTTACATATGGAATACGAATCGAAGCAGAACGATTACGTGCAGAGTAAGCCAATTTCACAGGAGCTTCATAACCAGGTACTAAACGCTTGTAAGAATTTGTACTTGGATTAGTAATAGCATTTAATGCACGAGCATGTTTAATGATACCACCAATGTAATACAATGCAAAATCAGATAAACCAGCATAACCATTACCAGCAAATAAATTTACACCATCTTTCCACACTGATTGATGGCAATGCATACCAGAACCATTATCGCCTACCACTGGTTTTGGCATGAATGTAGCTGTTTTACCATAAGTATTTGCAACGTTATGAACTACATATTTTAATTTCTGTATCCAGTCAGCACGCTCTACTAATGTGCTAAATCTTGTACCGATTTCACATTGTCCAGGAGCTGCAACTTCATGATGATGAACTTCAACAGGAACGCCGATTGCATCTAAAATATTACACATTTCACTGCGAATGTCTTGTAAGCTATCAACTGGAGGAACTGGGAAGTAACCACCTTTTAATACAGGACGATGTCCTAAGTTAGCACCATCAAAATCTTTATTTGTAGACCAAGGAGCTTCATAGCTGTTAATTTTAACGCTACAACCTGACATGTCTACATTCCAATTTACGCTATCAAAAATGAAAAACTCTGGTTCTGGGCCAAAAAATGCTGTATCGCCTAAACCAGTGCTTTTTAAATAATTTTCAGCTCTACGAGCTAATGAACGTGGGTCTCTATCGTAACCATTACCATCTGATGGCTCTAACACATCGCAAGTAATTACTAATGTTGTATCATTGAAAAATGGGTCAATAAAAGCTGTGTTACTGTCTGGTAATAAAAGCATGTCTGAAGCTTCAATACCTTTCCAACCACCAATTGAAGAACCGTCAAATGGGTGCCCATCTGTGAATTTATCAATATCAAAAGAATGTGTAGGAATAGTAACGTGATGTTCTTTACCTTTTGTATCGGTAAAGCGGAAGTCTACATAAGTTGCATCGTGTTGCTTAATTAAATCTAGAACCTCTTGTGGAGAGCGTGCCATAATGTACCTTTTTGTTTAAATGAATTACAAAATATGAAAGCATTACTAAGCGTTAGTAAAATTGCTAAAATGTACTAGTGATTAGACAAAATAACAAATTTAAAAACTAGAAAAACTAGAAAACCTAAATAACAAATCAAATTTTATTTATTATTTTTTAAATAAGCGGTTATTATACCAGTTATTCAAAAGGCTTACTAGGCTTGCAAAAGCGTAGCATCATGGATTTATAATTTAACATAAAACTTACTTTATGTCCATAGTTTTATCGGAAATATAAAGTTGTTTCTTACAGTCTTAAAATTATACTTATAATTTAAAATATATAAAAATGGAGCAGTTGTTGAATTAAAAGCAAAAACTGATGAAAATTGCCAATTAACGGAAGTTGCATCTTCACTAAATTTAAAAAAGCTTGCTCACAGCTGTGATACTAGCCCTACACGTTTTACAACTATAAGTTATGGTGGTTCTGAATTAATTGACCAAACGCCAATTTGTGCAAAGGGAGCGTTGTTCATAATTAATTTAGGTGGAAGTAAAATTGTTCCAACAAATAATCAATCTAAAGAAGATATAAAATGAGGTAAAATCTAACCATATTTTGCATATAAAAATATGTGATAAATCCTATAAATTAAAACCATATACAGAATATACACAAACTTGCTTTTCTGCTAAAATGTTGTTTTATTTGTACTTTTTTATACATATGTCTTCTACATCTTGTAATCAAAGCTATGCAAGCATGGCAAATGCAATTCGTGTATTATCAATAGATGCTGTACAAAAGGCAAATTCTGGACACCCAGGCATGCCTATGGGTATGGCAGAAATTGCAGTAGCATTATGGCATAAACATCTAAATCATAACCCACAAAACCCAAAATGGATTAATCGAGACCGTTTTGTTTTATCAAATGGTCATGGCTCAATGTTGCTATATTCTTTATTGCATTTAACAGGATATGATTTAAGCATAGAAGATATAAAAAATTTCCGTCAATTACACAGCAAAACAGCAGGACACCCAGAGTACGGCATTACTATTGGTGTTGAAACAACAACTGGCCCTTTAGGGCAAGGCTTAGCTAATGCTGTTGGTATGGCATTAAGCGAAAGATTACTTGGGCAAGAATTTAATCAAGATAATTTAGATATTATTAACCATCATACATATGTTTTCCTCGGCGATGGTTGCTTAATGGAAGGTGTAAGTCATGAAGCATGCTCACTTGCAGGTACATTAAAACTAAATAAATTAATTGCTTTATATGATGATAATGGCATTTCAATTGATGGCGAAGTAAAACACTGGTTTGCAGATAACACACCACAACGTTTTAAGGCTTATGGCTGGGACGTAATTGATAATGTAGATGGTCATAATGTAGAAGCAGTAAGCCAAGCTATTACACAAGCTAAACTAAATAGCAAACCAACATTAATCTGCTGTAAAACAGCCATTGGACAAGGCTCGCCAAATTTAGCTGGCACAGACAAAGTACATGGTAGCCCACTTGGCGATGCTGAAATTAAAGCAACAAAACAAGCTTTAGGCTGGGAACATGCAGAGTTTGAAATTCCTCAAAATATTTATGATGCATGGCAAACCCAAACAAATGAAAAACAAGTTTATGCTAATTGGAATGATAAATTTAGCCAATATCAAGCTAAATATCCAAAGCAAGCAAGCGAGTTAATTCGCCGTGTTGATGGTATATTACCAAATAATTTTGCAGATAAAATTGTAGAGTTTGCCAATAAATGCCAAGAAAGTAAACAAAATATCGCAAGCCGTAAAGCAAGCCAAAATGCAATTGAAGCATATGCAAGCATATTACCAGAAATGTTAGGCGGTTCAGCTGACTTAACTGGCTCAAATTTAACGAATTGGAGCAAAAGCATAGCAGTAAGAGCAGAGCAAACAAGCTTTGGTAATCATATTAATTACGGAGTTAGAGAGTTTGGCATGAGTGCAATGATGAATGGTATGTCATTATATGGTGGATATATCCCATTTGGTGGCACATTCTTAACTTTTTCAGATTATAGCCGTAATGCTTTACGTATGGCTGCATTGATGCGTATCCGTAGCATTTTTGTGTTTACACATGATTCTATCGGACTTGGCGAAGATGGACCAACACATCAACCAATTGAGCATGTATCATCATTACGTTTAATTCCAAATATGCATGTGTGGCGTCCTGCAGATAGCACTGAAACGATGGTTGCATGGGGTGTTGCATTACAAAATAAAAACTCGCCAAGTAGCTTAATTTTAAGTAGACAAAATTTAGCCTGCCAAGAACGTAGCTCACAACAAGTTAGTGATATTGCTAAAGGTGGATATATTGTAAATTCTGAAAATGATGCTAACAACATAGATTTAGTGATTATTGCCACAGGTTCAGAATTATCAATTGCTCAAGAAGTAAAAGAAATTTTACTAAATGATAGCAATAATTCTACTAATGCCAATTCTTATAAAAATATCCGTGTAGTTTCTATGCCTTGCGTAGAAGTGTTTGAAACACAAAGCGAAGAGTACAAACAAAATGTTTTACCAGCAGAACTAAGAAGCAAAACTATAGCAATTGAAGCAGGTACAACTGCTCTTTGGTATAAATATGCTAGCCAAGTATTTGGGATTGATAGCTTCGGCGAATCAGCTCCTGCTGGAGTTTTATTCAAGCATTTTGGATTAACTGGGCAAAGTATTGCGGATAAATTAGCTAAGTAATTTAAACAATGTAGTTATTTTTATATAAACCTTCTCTTTATTTTATTGAGGAGGTTTTTTATTTTATCGCAAATATCCTACTATACAAATGGCTAAAATATATATAACATAAATTTGATTGGTATGTATTTATAATCAAAAATTAAATCAAATTAATTATGCCACTTATTCCTAATTTATTAACTCGACTAACACCCTCTTTAATTAGCAAAGATGAAAAAGCACATTTAAAACAAAATGGCATATTATCTAAACATGAGGGTAGGGGAAAGCGTACTGATTCAAGCATTGATGGCATACATGAATGTACATTAACTAGAGCAAATACCAACACTGAAAACATTGCTCGTTTGCAATTTAGCAAAGGAGAAATTGATAGAGTACCATTTGCATTATTTCGTGGCATTCGCCTACATTATGGCTGTGTAAAAAGCATGATAGATAATCAATCTACTTCTAATTATGCAGTATCCAACAAAAGCAAACACACTCACATGACATGTTATGCACCTACCAGTAATGAATTTTCGCAAAGATTTAAAGAAAAAAATGTAGTTGCAGTAACGATAATTATTCCACCTGAATGCGTTTCGCTGAAAAAGGGCTGGTGTAATACAGGTTTTCATACCTTTTTGCTTGGAGAAGATAAAGAATTATTGAATATTCCAATTGAAAAATCATGGGAAAAAGATGGAGTTTATTACTTACAGCTAAAAGATAGTAGAGATAAAATAGCAAAAGATGATATCTAAAGAATACAAATATGCATACAATAAAAACTAAATTAACAAGCGAAGATATACAATATTTAGAATATAATTGGCTAACTTCTTTCTCCGCAAATCGTGGCAACAAAAATGATGCTAGCATAGATGAAATTTACCCATGTAAACTAACTAGGGCAAATACCCTAACCGAAAATATTGCAAGGTTACAATTTAGCAAAGGCGAGATTGAGCGAGTACCATTTGCATTATTTCGTGGCGTAAAATTAAAGCTAGATAATTTAACTAAAATGCTAGAAGCTAATTCAACCTTAAATTTTGTAATATCCAATCGAAGTAAAGATACACATACAAGTTGTCTTGCATATTATGCAGAGGATTATTCAAAAGACACGGCTAAAAATGATGATGTAAATGTTGTATTTATTATCCCGCCAGAACTAGTAAAACTTAAAGAAGGATATATAAACCGCTCATTACATGGATTTATTGTACAAAATAATGGCGAGCTTGTAGATGCACCACTAGCACAACACTGGGAAACAAATAACATTCACTACATTGAGCTAGCTACAAAACCTGATGATTTTGAAAAATCTACCAATTATCAATTACAATCAACATGTAATAAGAATTTAGATAATAG
>JBJOQB010000077.1:0-6651 GCA_046050125.1 Pseudomonadota bacterium | reverse complement strand
CTTGATTAAGCGGAAAATTCACTTTTTCTTTTAGCTTTCTTAAATTAATGCCACCGCCTAAACTTATAATATCATTTTTTTCTACAAATATATTATACCTTTTTAGATATGGCACAATCATATTCTTTATAAATAATACTTCAGTTTGACCTTCACAAATTATCACTAAGCTTGTCATGGAGTACCACCAATAATATTACTTTTCCACATGTCTCCGATATTATACTTGTAATCATTTATCCAATTTTTTAGCTCATCTTGATTATAACGTTTAAAGCTTGATATTCCATCTTCTTGGTCAACTACTATAATATAATCTAGATTACACTGATTGATTAATTCAATTGAATGGGTAGTGATAATTATTTGTTTATTTTGGCTAACTTGTTCTAGCATTGCGTACAAAATATTAATTGCATATGGGTGCAATCCAAGTTCAGGCTCATCAATTAGTACAATTTCTGGGATTAATTCAACAGGTTGCATTAGTAAGGTTGTAAGGCAAATAAAGCGTAGTGTTCCATCTGATAAAACCGATGGGTATAAAGGCGTATCTAAATCATCTTTATGATACCATTCTAACATTGTATAACCATTATTATCTCTGAGCTCAAAATCATGAAAAAATGGAGCAACTAGCTGAATTGTTTGGACAATATTTTGATAATAACTAGGATATTTATTTTTTATCATCAATAAATAAGAAGCTAAATTTGCACCATCTTGTTTGAAAATTTTATTATCATTAATTGCGGGGGTGCTTTTGATTGGAGATTTATCTCCAGTATCACAAAAATGATAAACTAAAAAATCTTTTATATAATTAAAAATCGTATTTTTTTCAGTATTATTTTGAAGCTTTGACTCTTCAAGATTTGATGCTCCAGAAGACCAAGATATTCCTCTATAAGAGCTTTTATTATCAGGGTCTAAATACACACGCTCATATCCTACTATAAGTTGTCTTGTATCAGTAGATAATAAATCCAAGCCATATTTACTAATCCCAAAATCTAAAGTTATATAGATATTTTCAGTTCTCTTTCTACCAAAATGTAAAAATCTATCACAGCCACCCTTTATATTAATAAATTGATGATTTTTTTTACAAATATTTCTTAAAAGCTCAAATAAACTCAAAAAATTACTCTTACCGCTACCATTAGCACCAATTAGCACGTTTAATCGATTTAACTTAAAATTATTCAATTCTTTTATCGATTTGTAGCCTTGTATAGTAATTTCTTCAATCATATTTCCCCTAAATAATTAAACAGCAAATAATTGCTTATACTGATTCAATTTTACTAAGCCATATACGACAAATAGTATAAAATAAGAGCATAAATCAATTAAAATATATTACTAATATGAGATTAAAAGGATTTATATATGAATATAATTTTATCATAGAAGTATATTGTATAGTAGTAGAATGGTTAAATAGTTAAAAATTATACTCGGAGTAAAGTTTATGATATCTAATATAAAAGCATTTTTATTAGCTGGATTTCAAAATTCACTAGAAGGACATTGGCAAACAATTTGGGAACAAAACTACAATTTTGAACGTATACAACAAGCAGATTGGGATAATCCTGTATGTGATGATTGGGTTGAGCAATTACAAAAAGGTATAATTAGCTATGTAAATAATACTATTATTAATCAACAATCTCAAAAACCAATCGTACTAATTGGACATAGTTTAGGTTGCTTAACAATTGTAGAATGGGCAAAAAAATATAGTAATATACCAATTGCAGGTGCTTTATTAGTTGCTGTTCCACAACCAAGCTCTACCGCATTTCCTCAACAAGCTCAAGGTTTTAGTAATATTAGTATGCAAAAATTACCTTTTAAAAGCACTGTTGTGGCAAGTACAAATGATAAGTATGCACAAATAGAGTTTGCAGAGTCATGTGCAAATGCTTGGGGTAGTGAATTTATCAACATTGGTAATTTTGGTCATATCAATGCTGATAGTGGTTTGGGATTATGGAATAATGGAATTGAATATATCAATAATATTTTATATAAATAAATGAATTAACGTGAGAAATCTAGCTCAATTCCATGAATTGCTAGTACATAATTACGTGCTTCCCTAAAATGCCCACAACCTAAAAATCCACGGTGTGCAGATAATGGAGATGGGTGGGTTGTGCATAAAATTAAATGTTTATTCTCTCTATTTTCAGAATTTATATCATTATTATCAATGTATTTAATCTTACTTTGAGCATACTTACCCCATAACAACCATACTATATTGCTATATTTTTTAGCTAATTGTGTAATCAGATAGTCAGTAAACTCTTGCCAACCAATGCTGGCATGGCTTGCTGGATTATGTGCTTGTACACTTAAAATGCTATTAAGTAAAAATATTCCTTGTTTTACCCAATTATCAAGGCAACCATGTTTTGGAGTTGGAATATTCATGCTACGTTTTAATTCAATATCAATATTACGTAATGATGGCGGAATATCAATCCCATGAGGTACAGAAAAAGCTAAACCATGTGCTTGCGGAATATCTCCAAATATATTGTGGTAAGGGTCTTGCCCTAAAATTACTACTTTAATATCTTGAGGTTTTACATATTTTAAGGCATAAAAAAAATCATATGGAAAAACTTGTATATTATTCTGCTTATCTTGATTAATTGCATCATCAATTTTTTGCCATATATATACAGGAAAATCCTGCATCAGAGATTGCCATTCTTGTGGTACTTGTTGCCAGAGTTGTTGGATATCTAATATAGCATCATATTTAGTATCATTAATTTCTTGGTCTTGAATTTCAATTTGGATTGACATGTCTAGTTTTATTGAATAATATATTTTATCAAAAAGCACCAAAATTTTATCATATTTATTATTATATAGCTAAATATTAGTATATTTACGATTAATATTTGCTTTGGTAAGCTCACGTGTAATATGCGACATCAATTGTGCTGTTTGGTATGGCTTGCCTAAAAAGTCATTTGCCCCGAGGTCATATACTTGCTGTTGGTATTTTTCAATCTGCCTTGATGATATAACAATAATTGGGGTTGTAGCATGAATTGGATTACTACGAATTACAGAAATTAGCTCGAATCCGTCCATGCGTGGCATTTCAATATCAACTAAGAACAAATCTATGTGTTTATTGTTATTTTGCATATCTTCAATTTTTTCTACTGCTTCAACGCCATCAATCGCTAATGTTACTTCGTAGTTGTATTTTTTTAGTATTCTTTGAGTTGTAAAACGCAAGGTTGATGAATCATCTACTACCATGATGTGGCTGTGATTATCTTCATAACTTGTGTTGTCGACAATTTCATTTACATTGCTATAACTAATATTTTCATCAATATTTTCTGTTGAGTATTCTTCTGCTACATCAAATGCTGATTTTGTATTATCTACGCTTTTAACATTATTGAACTGTAATGTATCAATATCAGTTTCATATGTATAATGATTATTATAAGCTTTTACAAGCATTTCAAGATTGTATATAGGTAAAATTTCAGTAAAATTGATAATACTAATTCCTACTAAACTTTCATTTTCATATGGAATAGCTGCTTTTCGAATATACATTGATTTATGTAATACAGTTTCATCTAAACCTAAATGATAGCTTTCATTATGCGTATTTAACACAATATACTGTTTATGTTCTTTCGCATGCTCATTTTTTTTGCCAAATAAATCAAACATTGAAAGATAAGTTGCATTGAAATTTTCTTTTTCTCTTTCCTTAACACCTGCTATATTTTCTGATATTGAGCCACCAATTATTTTATCTAAACCTACTTTATTAATATTATTTAATAATGTCCCAAAGCTGTAATCACCAACTTTACATACTAATATATCGCTGACAAATGATTTTAGTGGGAATATCATGCTAATTGAAAAGCCTAAATTAACATGTGTTACTACGCTAACCTCTCCGCCAATTTCACGAATGTAAGCCACCACTGCATCTAAACCAATTCCTCGCCCTGCGGTTTGTGATAAATCTTGTGCTGTGCTAAACCCTGGTTGAAGAATAAATGAAATTAATTGTTCAAGGCATACTTCATCATCTTCTGAAAGCCAATTATTTTCAATCGCTCTTCTTCTTACTGCTTTAGTATCAATACCTTGCCCATCATCTCTAAAATTGATGTGCATGTACTCGCCTTGCTGTTGAATATTAATATTAATTTTACCAAATTCTTTTTTATTATTTTTTACTCTAGTTTCAGGGTCTTCAATTCCATGCTTAATTGAGTTACGAATTAAATGCTCAAATGCAAAACTCACACCTTCTAAAATCATTTTACTTACACGAATTGATTCTCCGCTTAGCTCAAGTTTTACTTGTTTTTTTTGTTCCCTTGCAACTTGTTGGCATGTTTGATGAAGCTTTGGTGTAATTTGGTCAAAACTTAATAAAGATAAATGAATTAATCCATGTTGAATATCTGTAGTGTGGTAGTATAGTAATGAATTAATTAAATCATTTATGTTAGTTAAACATTCTAAAATATATTCTTGTTGAGCAATAATTGAATTATTTACATTTTGCCCTTGATTTAGTTGAATTTGTAATTGTGAAAATGTATCAAATTCTAAGCTATCCATATTACTTTGTTTACTATCTGGGTTTCTAGCATTTGATAGTAATTCTTCAACTTTTTTATGTTCTTGCAAAGTAATTTGACTTAAAATATTATTCATTTGCTGTAGTGGTGCAAATGTCGTTTGTATTTGTGATATTAAATCACGTAACTTAGTATTAACTTTCGCAATATAGACTTCAACATGGTAAGATTTCTCAATGAATTCGCCAAGTTTTTTATTATCAACTTTTAAATACCAAGATTTTTCTAATGTTTCTGGTTTTTCTGTTTTTTGTGAATTTGATGATGGTTTATTATTTAGATTATTTAAGTTATTTTCTTCTTGCTCATTTTTGATTAAACCAATATCACTAAACTGATTTTCGTGAGTAGTATTTACATCTGGTTGATATGTGTAATTTTGATTATTACTAACCGACATTGGTAATATGCCAAAAGTTTGCATATTCAAATTTGATTGATTTAACATCGCTTGTTGTGCAATGTAATCAAGTTGTTGTGATAAATCCAGTAGTTTTTGTTGAATAGTATTAATATTAACATGTTGAGCTACATCATCTTCTAGTAAATGATATTGTTCCCCCAAATTATTAATCCCCACCATTCTTGCACCACCTTTTAGTGTATGCAATGCTCGTAGTATTTCCTTGGTTGAATTATTATCAGCATAAAGGCTATCAATATTTTGATTAATTGTAGAATGTAATGTTTGAGCTTCTTCAATGAATAATGATACTAATTCAATATCAATAGTATTTAAATTGCTCATGCCCGTATTATCAATAATACCTTCTACATTTGTAGATTTTGCTTGAGGAGGATTATCATTACTAGGGTATGCGTGATTGGCTTGATTATTTACATTTTCAACATTATTAGTATAATTTTTTATTGGTATAGTACTAGAATTAGAAGAATTCGCTATATTAGTACTTGTTCTAAAGTCATTTCTATCATCATTTTTAGTATCAATTGTACAATGACTGATATCTGATTCTAGGCTTATATCAAAATTTGATTGTTCTTCTAGCTCTCTTTGTCTATCCTCATCTGTTTCATTTGCAAGATTTCCATTTTCTTTAGCGTCTTCTTCTGCTTTTTCTACAATTTGTTCTAAAAATGCTTTATTATCTGCGGTTAAGCCTTCATGCAAATTATCAATATTAAGTGTTTTGGGAATATCATAAGCAATGTAAACTGCATATTGCACAAGAGTTGCAACAACTTCAGATATTTTATTGCTTGAACGATATATACTAATTGCTTTTCTAATATATTTACACCATTCTTGCATACAAACACAGTTTGCAGTTGAGCTACCACCTTCAATTTTATGCATTATTTTTAAAAATTCTTTAGCATTTCTCTGTTGTAGTGGTGGCTCTAAAGAATGTAGAATTTGCTCAACTTCATGAATATAGATAAATAATAAATTTTGTTTAAAAATTATCTTATTATCTTGATGAATGTTTGCAGGAGTTTCTGAATTGATTTGTGTTAAATTATTTGTATTAGTATTTAAGTTTAAATTAACAGTTTCCTTAGATAAATATATATCACAAATGCTATTAATTTCTTCTAAATGCTGATTTGATACATTTCTTAATTCAGCTAAAGCAATTAAACTTATTTCAATTAATTGAAATAATATATTTACTTCTACATCTTTTTGGCTAATATACTTATTAAAGATTTGTTCAATATTACTGCTAGATTTTGCTTGATGATTTAACTCAAGCATTCTAAATGAACCTTTAAAAGTGTGATAACATCTACGAATTGAAAAAACTACATCTTTGTTTTCTATATCTTTTTTCCATTCATCACGATATTTTTGCAATTGGGTTAATAAATCTTGTTGCTCTTCTTTAAAAATTTCCCACAATTCATTATCTTGATGATTATCATCGTCTACATTATTTTCTATATCATTATCAGATATATCGCCTAAATTTATATCAATTTCTAAACTTGTAGATAAATTATCATTTAAATTATTTTGTGATGATATATTATC
>JBJOQB010000076.1:0-6535 GCA_046050125.1 Pseudomonadota bacterium | reverse complement strand
ACTGTTCACAATTAATTCGTAGAACAAAGACTTATGCAAAGTGTATGGTATCACTTAATGCAAATTTAATACAAATATTATTTGATAAATTACTTAAATCAACTTAAGTGGGCAATTCCTTTATTTTAGCTTGTACAAGCTTATTATTCAGTATTAATACATATGCTGAAACATTTAGTACTAGCATAAATAATAATTGTAAAGTACATAACCAATTTCCAGTATCTGGTGAAACAATAGAATATGAAGGCGAATGCAAAGAAGGTTTTGCAAGTGGCATAGGTAAAGTTAAGTGGTATGCAAATGGTAAACTACACCAAATCAGTGGTGGAAACTATATCAAAGGCAAACTTGAAGGCGAATGTAATATCCAAGTTGTAAACAGCAAACATTCATTTACAGGTGCATGCAAAGATGATGCACCAAGCAATGGTACGTATACTTACGAAGATGGAAGCGTGTATGTAGGCGAATTTGAATATGGCAAACCAAAAGGAAAAGCTACCAGAAAATAATCTTATAAAGAAAATTTAATAATTGATTAATTTTTCTAAACTAAAGTAGACTTATACCATTTGGCAATATTTCAATTATGCCATGTTGCTGTAAAATATCTGCTAAAATTACATTTGCTTCTACACTAAAATAATTTGGAATAGAAAGCAAATGTATGATGTCTTGAGTAGAAGCAACTTTACTTGTATTACTGAAAGCCGATAAATCTAAATGCTCTGGAACTTCTATAATGTAGTTTTGCATTCTACAACGCAATAAACCCTCTTTAGTTAGCCTTTTTGTGGCAATACAACCAATTGTATGAGCAACACCTGAACTAATCCCTAAGCTAATACATGCATTATTTACAATACTTGCAATACTTACATTACTATCTAGTACTTCTTGAAATAACAAATTAAAGCTAGTATTTGAATCTTGTGAAATCCAATAGTAATACTGATTATTTTGTTTAAAAAATGCAGTTATACTAATTACAGGAAGCTCTAAACCAAAAAATAAAGCACCTGAAACATCAATACTACATAATTTTTGGTTCAATGGACTAATTACATCAAATTCTTTTTCTTTTAAAGGTAATAGCCACTGTTTTTTAGCAAGTATATTTAAAACTTTACTAATGAAATGATTCCTAGTATTTAAATCATATGTAGCAACAGCTATATTAACTGAGCCATTGCTAAATTGAAAAATATGCTTAAATTGTGCTAAGGCAACCCAAGCTTGAGGACTAACCCAACCAACATGATATCCATCGATTTTAAAAGGAATATATCCCTTATTAATTAAATAATCAATAGATAAATGTGCAGAAGCAAAACACTTAGAAAGCTGTTGGAGCATATTTTAAATATTAAAAAGGTTTTAAAACAACTAAATATGTAATAATTAATAATAATATTACAGGAATTTCATTATACCATCTATAAAAAACATGTGAACGTTTATTTGAATTTGTTGCAAATTTATACAATAATTTTTTACAACCGTGATGATAACCACATAATATAAACACAAAAAACAATTTTGCATGCATCCATGCACCTTGTTTACCCATTTCAAAATATAAAGCAAGACCAAATCCAATAGCAAATATAGCTAATATGGTCATAAATTTATATAACTTATTTGCCATTAATAATAAACGTGTATAAGCTATTTCATTAGTTTCCTGTGCTAAATTAACAAATATACGAGGTAAATAAAACAAACCAGCAAACCAACTGACAACCATCACAATATGAAAAGTTTTTAAATATAGCATATTATTTCTTATATTTAGTTTTTATATTATATTATAATTTGTAAATTTAACAAATATTTACAGATATGTGAATATAAATTGTGTATTTAGAATATGAATCCAGTATATTATAAAGCTAAATATCCAACTTTACTTAGATATTTAGCATAAATTAGTATAAATACTAAAATAATACAAAAAATTAGATTAAAAATCTAAACTAATTCCATACTATCGCTATAAGAGCTAGAGCTAGCACTAGAATTAGCAATATATTTAGATTTAGTTTCAACTTGAATCATATCAGCATGAATAACTATTGAAGGATTAAAGCTACGTGTTGCAGGCACAAACACATATTCAAATACGGGTCTGCGACTTAATGCTTCTTGCAATTTTTGTGCATCAGTATGAACCAAAATTAAACTCTTATGCTGTAATTCTTGATTAATTGTATCAATATCTTGTATTAAATTATATGGTGTAAAACCTTTAAGTGAAATAATACTTGCAGAGATAGGAGAAATAATAGTTGAATTATTTAAAGTGCTACTATCGTTAGAGTTGCTATCTAAATTTGAACTAATTGACGCATCTACAAATTTTATTTGCTTAGCATACCAGTCCCAGCTTAAATCTAGTTTAGGTTTCACACTATTTGATTGCTCTTTATTATCACTAATACTATTCACACCATCATTTGCAACTGAATTAGATAAGTTAATAGTAGCTACTGAATTTTTATCTGTAACATCATTTGTATTACTATCAATATTATTATTGATAATGTTATCAATAATATTGCTAGCACTAAAATTAGAATCTAATATGCTAACATCATTTGCTTGATTATTATGTCTTGCAGTTTTAGAATTATTTCTATTTTTTGGTTTACTTTCTCTTGTTTCTCTTGCTTCCTTTTGCTCTGCACTTTTTTGCTGTGTAGAATCTTTAGATTTTGATGCAGTAGAATTATCATTACTTAAGCTTTTACTATCTTTAGAAACATCTGAACCAGCTTTTATATGGCTTAGTAAATCTTCTGGAGAAGTTTGCTCTAACCAATTATCACTATTGTATTGATGATTTGATTTATCAGATTTATTTCTTCTAGTTCTTCTTTCAGAATTTTTACCTTCTGAATTAGCATGCTCAACTTGTTTACGTTTTCTAGCATCATCTTTTTGCTCTTTAGAATTTAAAGATAAATCCTGTGAAGAGTTCGATAATTCGCCACGCAATCCATCATCATGGTGCCTATTATTTGAATAGTTTGAGTTTGAGTTTGAATCTCTTCTATTGCGGTTATTATGGCTATGACGATTTTTATTATGCTTATGATTTGTATAGCTACTAACTTCAGCAACTTCTGGTCTAAGTTCTTTCTTTTTCTTTGTTAATTGTTTAAACCAATTTAGTATTTTTCCAATTAAACTAGGCTTTTGAGCAATAGGGGCTGGTTGCTCTGGCTCAACCATTTTCACTAACGCTTCTTTTTTAGGCTTAACATTATCATCTGCTGATTTTTTAGCTGTAGAATGATGATTGTGATTATGGTGATGATGAGAATCACTATGCTCAATATCTGTTAATTTATAACTAACATCAATATTTTCTAAACGTGCATCATCGCCTTTAATTGCATCAATTTTGTAATGTGGTGTTTCCATACGCTTGTTTGGAATAATTACAATATCTACATTAAATCGACTTTCAATTTTTACAATTTCAGCTCTTTTTTCATTTAACAAAAACGCTGCTACTTCGATTGGAACTTGACAGTTAATAGAAGCTGCTCCATCTTGTAATGATTCTTCTTGAATTATGCGTAAGATTTGTAATGCACTTGATTCAATATCTCTAATATGACCTGTACCATTACAACGGGGGCAAGTTATATGACTACCTTCGCCTAAAACTGGGCGTAAACGCTGGCGAGAAACCTCCATTAATCCAAATTTAGATATTCTACCAATTTGTACTCTTGCCCTATCATGATGCACTGCATCTTTTAATCTAGCTTCAACCTCTCTTTGATTTCTCTGATTTTCCATATCAATAAAATCAATTACAATTAACCCACCAATATCACGTAATCTTAATTGGCGAGCTACTTCATCAGCTGCTTCTAAATTTGTACGTAATGCTGTTTCTTCGATATCAGAACCTTTATTTGCTCTTGCTGAATTTACATCAACTGAAACTAATGCTTCCGTATGGTCAATTACAATTGCACCACCTGAAGGTAAATTTACAGTACGTGCATGAGCTGTTTCAATTTGTTGCTCAATTTTAAATCTTGAAAATAATGGTATATCATTTTTATATAATTTAATTTTTGATGCATAATCAGGCATTACCACATTTACAAATGAACTGGCTTGCTCATAAATTTCAGGGGTATCAATTAAAACTTCATTAATATCTGGCTGAAAGTAATCTCGAATTGCTCTAATTACTAAACTTGATTCCAAATATATTAAAACAGGTGCTGGATTTTCATTCACCGCTGTTTCAATAGCAGTCCATAACTTTAGTAAATAATTTAAATCCCACTGTAATTCTTCTAAAGTACGCCCAATACCTGCTGTTCTAGCAATAATGCTCATACCATTAGGCACAGATAATTGAGAGATTAATTCCTTCAATTCTTCTCGCTCCTCGCCTTCAATTCTACGAGAAACCCCACCTCCACGTGGATTATTTGGCATAAGCACAAGGTAACGACCTGCTAATGATATGTAAGTTGTTAAAGCAGCACCTTTATTGCCTCTTTCTTCTTTATCAACTTGTATAATTACCTCTTGCCCTTCTTCTAAGGCATCTTGTATTCTTTCAGTGCGTAAATCAATATTTTTTGTAAAATATATGCGATTAATTTCTTTAAATGGAAGGAAACCATGTCTATCTTCACCGTAATCGATGAAACATGCTTCAAGCGATGGCTCTATACGAGTAATAATACCTTTATAGATATTGCCTTTTTTTTGTTGACGTGATGCATTTTCTATATCTATATCAACTAGCTTTTGACCGCTTACTATTGCCACTCTTAATTCTTCTTGTTGCGTAGCATTGAATAACATTCGCTTCATATAGTATGTACTCCATAGCATTGATTATAATTATAATCAATACTTTAATCATACATATATAAAAAATAACTTAAGCTATATAGACATAAATAAATCACAAGCACATAAATGATAAAAATTTAATTTATCTATTATTTCTTAGTAGCATCAGCACACATAAAAATAAGATATTATTTCAAAATGATAAGTTAATCAAAACAATACTTACAACATTAAATATAAAATAATTATATTTCACGCAAAACACATGCTTACTTATTGAGTAATAAAAAATAAAATTTACTTTTCTTTATATGTACACCTAGTTTATTTATATATTTTTAATATAATATTTAGTAAAATTTAAAAAACAATTTTAGCTAATGCAAACCCACCTTACAAAACATTATAATTTATAATTTTATAAGCCGAACTGGGAAATTTTTACAAGATTTATATTTACAAATACTTAAAGCTATGAATAATTAATATAAATCTTAATTTTATTGCAATTGGTCTCAATTTTATCAAAAAAATAAACTGTTTTTATTTACTAACAACTACTTAATCTAATTAGTCTAAAAAGTTGCATCACATCACATAAATTAGGCATGTACTTGCAACTGATAAGGAATTCTTTACAATATGTATATAATTAATATAACCAAAAAAAACATTTTTTGGAACTTTGATATGTGTATAATTATTTGATACATTGATAAAATTATTAATATCAAATCTAGGTTAAATTTATACCTTGCCTAGCTGTTGCACAAATTAACAATACACTTACGTACATTATAGCATAATATCACAGCCATATCTATTATGTGTTTTATTTATTTGACATTTTCCATTTTGAATATATAATCAGCTAAGATTAATTTTCACTTTATTTAAATCATATGCCCCAAATTAGCATAACCAATAAAAATGGTAAACAATATATAGAAATAACTATATCAAATAGAAAAAAATCATCATCCAGCACACCTAAAAATCCAACTAGACCACTTTCATCAAGAAATACTCAATCTCATTATGTTGTAGATGAAATGTCGCCACCGCCTGTTAATTCAAGCAGAAAAGACAAAGAACGTAGAGAACCTATTAAATTAACATCTCGTTCTCGTTCAAAATCGTTTGCACAAGATGATGATAATCTATCAAATATTGCAAATTTTGGCGATGATGATGAAATTTTATCGGATGTAGCAACAGCTGGAGAAAGCGATGGAGAAGAAGATTTGCAAGAATTTGATAGGCATCAAGCCAAAATTCAAGAGCAAATAGATAGAGCTAAAAGACATATAAAAAGGCAGAATACAAAGAGTGGAGTAAGTACAGAAAAACCATATATACCACCCACAAAATCAAGACATTACACTGAATCTACTTCGGCGATGTTAGATGGTAGCAATAATAGAGATAAAGAGCCTCGAGATAGAAGGGAAAATAAACATACACTACCTGTTTATACCAAAGAGCAGTTAAGACGTATGCAAAAAGATGAAGAAGGTCTTACAACACCAAGCCTAGATTTACCAAGAATACAATCAAGCTCATCAATAAATGGAATAATGGAATTGCCCACTTAAGTTGATTTAAGTAATTTATCAAATAATATTTGTATTAAATTTGCATTAAGTGATACCATACACTTTGCATAAGTCTTTGTTCTACGAATTAATTGTGAACAGTA
>JBJOQB010000075.1:0-7501 GCA_046050125.1 Pseudomonadota bacterium | reverse complement strand
TGGATTTGCTATTCTCATAGTTTATTTGATTAGTATATTTTATAACTTTATTTAATTATATATCTTCAAAAATTAAATAAATAGTATTTTTTTAGAAAACAAATACATATATAAAATATGTATTTGTAGTAATTTAATCTATTTACTACAAAATAATTGATTTATTTTTTATCTTATATTATCATTATTTCATATTACATTAGAAATAGTGTTATGAATAGTAATAAGATTTATTCATAATCAACAAATGTTGCCCCTGCTTTTAGTAGGGGCTTTTCCTTTTGTGCTTCATGCATTTCACTAGTAAGGCAAACTAACATGCAATCATTAAATCAACAAAATAGCAATATAGAAAGCATATATCGTTTAGGCTTAGACCTTGGCACATCAAGTATTGGCTGGGCAATTCTAAAATTTAACATTATTAATGAGGAAACAATTTACGATAATGTCATCGCCATGGGTAGTCGCATTTTTAGTGATGGTAGAACATCAAGCAAATCAGGTGGATTAGGCGATAGCTTAGCTGCAGCAAGACGCATGGCACGCCAAGCACGTAGGCAAATTGACCGCAAGGTTGGCAGGCGTATGGGTTTGTTTTATGAATTACAAAAAATTGGTTTAATGCCAAAAAATCAAACCGAAGCAAATGAATTAAAAGATTTAAATCCTTATGAATTACGTAGTAAAGGCATATGTGATGAATTAACACCATATGAATTAGGCAGGGCAATTTTTCATTTACAACAAAGGCGAGGTTTTAAAAGTAGCCGTAAGGATTTACAGAAAGAAACTAATGAAAAAGATGAAGAAAAAGGAGCTGTAAAAGGCACAATTAAACGCTTAGCTGATGAAATTAAAGAACGAAATTTTCAAACAGTAGGGCAGTTGCTGTATAGCAAATATAAAAATAAACAAACAACCCTATGCAAAAAAATTCTTAAGAAAAATAAAGATGGTAAAGATAGTACAGGCGTAGAATCATATCAAAACTACTTTGATAGAAGCATGATAATGCATGAATTTAATTTACTATGGCAAGAACAAAGTAAAAATAAAGAAGTATTTGCCAATATTTTAACAGATGAAAACAAGGAATTAATTCGTAGAACAATCTTTTTTCAACGACCGCTAAAAGACCAAGCAATTGGAAAATGTACCTACATTCATTCAGAGCCAAGAGCAGCTTTATGCTTGCCATCAACAGAGCTTTATCGTATTTGGGCAGATATTGGTAATTTAGTGCTAAAACCAAGTGTACATAACGCTTATGCCGATGATAAAATGCTTAGTTTAGATGAAAAACAAATGCTAGTTAATGCTTTACTAGAACAAGAAAGCATGGCATTTACTAAAGTACTAGAAATTATTTTTAAGGATAAAAAACAAGAAAAAGAATGGAAATGCAATTTACACACATCAAAAAGTGATAAATTAAATGGTGCTAAAACTTACAGCCAATTGATTAAAATTTTAGGCTTAGAACAATGCCATGAATTAGGTTTAGAAAAACTAGACCAAATTACAAAACTAATTTTTCAAGATAAATTAGCTTTAAGTCAGCAACAACAAAGCTATATAAAAAGCCATCGTTTAGATAATGATGAAATAGAACAAGTATTTAGCCAAGCATTAAAACAGCAATTTGATTTTAGTGATGACATCATAAATGCATTAATCCATATAAAATTAAACAATGATTATGCAAGCATAAGCACAAAAGCTATGATGCAAATGCTTCAGTACATGAATGGTTCAAAAGAATTTAGTTATACTGAAAAGAATAAAGAAACTGAAGAAATTAAACAAGGTTTTGGAGCTAGCCAATACTGGGCAAAAGTAAATTGTGATTTTAAAGACAATCAATATCGTGATGAAGCTTTAGCAAAATTACCTTACTATGGCGAAGTAGTAAGCCAGTACTGCATACCACAAAAACATTTGTTTGAGTACTTGGAATTAAACAAAGATAAACTACATGCAAATACAAAGCAAGAAATTGAAGTAGGAAAAATTACCAATCCAAGTGTACATATTACATTAAATGAATTACGTAAAATTGTTAATTTATTGCTTGAGAAATACGGAAAAATACTAAATAATCATCAATTTGATAATATCCATATTGAGTTATCACGTGATTTATGCTTAGGTCAAAAAAGTGTAGATGACATAATACGCAAACAAAATAAAAACGAAACAATAAATCAAAAATACAAAGATGAGCTACTCAAACTAGGAATTATGCCGAATAAGGAAAGCATGCTAAAACTATCTTTGTTTAAATACTTAGAAGCAGTTGGAATTAAACAGTGTATTTATACTGGAAATCCTTTGCCTGCCAGCTCTCAAGAATTATTTAATAATTCTGCTGATTGGGAAATTGACCACATTTTACCTTACAGCCGTAGTTTTGATGATAGCAGAATGAATAAAATACTTATTCACAGAATTGCAAATCAAGCAAAAGGCGAACGTACACCATGGGAATACGTAAGTCAATATTTTACTCCAACTGAACAGCAAGAATTTAGAAAATTTATACTTAGCAAATTTCCTGATGAAGAAAAAGGCGGGAAAATCATAAAACGTGGTAGACATTGGGTATTTTTAGAAGAAGGTACAGAATATTTAAAAAATAATCCAAATGCTAAAAAACATGAAAGACTAATGAATGATACACGTTATATGACACGTGTTGCACGCATGTACTTACAAGCTTTATATAATAAATATGATGATAGCATAGAGCGTAAAGAACAACGTAATAATAAAGTAGTAGCTATTCCTAGTGGTAAAATTACTGCACATATGCGTAGAGAATGGCATTTAGATAACTTACTATGGACTGATGAACAAAAAGAAGTAAGAAAAGATATTAAAATTCAATTACAAAATTATAAAGATAGCTATGATAATAATCAATTAAGCGATGAGCTTTTACGCAAATACGATATGTTATCCGATTTGAAAAATTGTTGTATTGATAGAAAAACTTACGAATACTTTAATGAATTAATGGATAAAAGCATTAGTGAGGGTTTATCAGAAAAAGATGTGGCTGAAGCAAATGATAAATTTAATAAAGCAAAAGCTAAATTAAAAAATCGTAATGACCACCGCCACCATGCACTTGATGCGGTAGTAATTGCTTTAGCTGATATTAGCATGGTACAAAATGCAGGTAAAACTAGTAAACAAAATGAGTATTTAAATAAAAATGAAAAAGAGAAAATAATACAAAAAGATGCACCACCAACACTACGAGAACACTTAAAGCAAAGAATAGCAAAAATTAATGTAAGCCATAAGCCTGACCATGCTACAGCAGGGGTTATGCATAAAGAAACCGCTATGAATATTATAAATACTTATGGAGATAAGTGTAGCGTTAAAGCAAATAAAGAAATTATTAAAAATATTACACAAAAAAGTTTACTTGGTATCAAAGATAAAACAGGTAGAATATATAAATATTATGCTACTGAAAGTAATTATTGCTATGAAATTTATATCAATGAAAAAGGTAAAATTGATGGCGATATAATTTCAACTTATACAACTAACCAAAAGGCTTACCAGCAATATATGCAAGATAAGGAACTTTTTAACAGTAAAACATTTAATAATGGTAATCCACATGAAGGTAAAAAGTTACTAATGCGATTGATTATGGGGGATATGTTACAAATTGAAGAGAGTGGCATAAAACGCTTAGTGTATATCCAAAAAATGACTGAGGGAAGCATTACATTTAATGAACACTTTGAAGCTAATTGTAATGCTAGGTATCTTGCTGGTTTACAGGGAGTATCTTTTATTGCTAAAAGTAAATCTCCAAGTAAACTTAAGGAATGGAATGCTCAAAAAGTGGTAGTAACACCGATTGGGCAAGTAAAACCACTTAAAAAAATAAAGTATTAAGTATATAACAAATGCTTGTCATACCTGTGAGGGCAGGTATCCATGTAAGCATAATGCTGGATTCCCACCTGCGTGGGAATGACACTTATTTTTATTATTTTAAATTTAATTGAGGAATTAATATAAAATTACAGTTCATCTATTTGTTGTTTAGTTAATCCAGTTGAATTAATTATAATCTGTAAATCGATGTTTTGTTTTTTCAAAGCAAGAGCAACGCCTAATTTCTCTTTCAATTGACCTTGTTCAATTCCTTGCTGAATTCCTTGTTCAATCCCTTGCTGAATTCCTTGTTCAATCCCTTGCTCAAGTCCTTTTTGCAATCCTTTTTCTACCGCAGTTTCTAAGATGCTATAATTATCCCTTTGTTTTTTTAATGCAGCAAAGTATACAGCATATTCCCACTTATCCATCACAGCTACTTGAGCCTTTTCAAAAAGATGCTGGATTTTTTCTTCTTTTCTTAGTGTTTGCGGAATTTCATTAAACATAGCTAAATTTTTAAAAATATATAGCCATTTATCTTGCTGTGTTTCTAGTTCTTCTTCTGTTTTATTAAATGCTGGTACTGTTATGTAGATATAGCAAAGTTTATCGTAGAACACTTCATTTCTATGGGTTTTTAGTTGTACTGTATGCACTATATCATCTTGATTACAATTATCTAAAGTAAAATTTAAAATGCTTATCATATATACAGGATTGAGCTTGTATCCCCAAGCCCCCCCCTTTTCCGCTTGTTGCATTATCGGAAAAGTTGAGTAGTATATGGTTCTATCGACAAAGTACTTTTGTGGCTCTCTTTGTAACTCTATTATTATCGTTTCTTTATTTTTTGTAATACAACTAATATCAATTATTGCCATTCTATCTTTTTCTGCTTGTGGCATAAATTCATTTTTATTGAATTCTAATTCTTCTATTTGATGATAATCTGGTAAAAATGTATTTAAAAAATCGATTAAATATTCTTTGCTATCCTCTTCACCAAAAAGCTTTTTAAAGCCAAAATCTGTGAATGGGTTGATGAATCTGTTCATAGTTATTATTATCCTTTAAGCATAAGATATATAACACTATTATATAGCTAAAACATAATAATTTGACATACCTACTATTTACAAATCATTTTTTAAATTTATATAAAATAAAATTATTTTTGAAAAAATAAAAAAATATTCTATACTTAAAATATTCTCACTTTAAAAATGAGGCATAAAATGATAGGGAAAATCTTAGAAATAGCCCAAGATAATCGGTTTTTGAGCTTAAAGCGTGGTTGTATGAATATTACAGATAGTAAGACCAAACAAGAAATCACAAATATTGCATTAGATGATATCGACGGATTAATTTTAAGTGGGCATGGATTATGGCATACAACTAATTTGTTGGCTGCATTAGCTAATAATGGAATTGTTGTAGTCATTACAGATAAAAATTATTTACCTGTCGGTGTGCTAGTTTCAACATCTAATAATAGCCTACAAGGTCAAAGAATGATTGCTCAACATGATGCAAATATTGTTACAAACAAACGCATATGGCAGGAAATCATACAAACTAAACTAGCTTTTCAGGCTAGCTTACTTGAGCATTATCACAGTAATAAAGCAAATTCTGTAAAAATTTTAGTAAAAAATGTAAAATCTGGCGACCCTAGTAATTTGGAAGGGCAAGGAGCAAGGAATTACTGGCAAGGTTGGAGTGAAAGCATTCCAAGTTTTAAGAGAGAAAAAACATCAAATGATATGATAAATATTGCTTTAAATTATGGTTACACCGTTTTAAGAACAGCTGTAGCAAAAAGCATTTTAGCCACAGGACTACATACAGGCTGGGGCGTGAATCATTGCCACCCTAACAATACCATGCCATTAGCTGATGATTTAATGGAGCCATTTCGTACTATGGTTGATGCTAAAGTTCACTCATTAGTTGATAAACAAGTAATCAATACAGAAACTAAAGAGCTTAATCCAGCTATCAAAAAGGAATTAGTAGATATCATTTACACTGATGTGTTAATTTTAGATGAGCATAAGCCATTGATTAACTATCTACAAACACTAGCAATTAGCTTAGTTAAAATTTACTTAGGCGAAGGTAAGATTTTGGCTTTTCCCGAGCTAAAAAAAATACAATGGCAGGATTTTGAATATCATTAATACTTTTGAGAGAGTTATCTATAGATATGTTTTATAGAAAATGAATGCAAACTAAAATTCTATGTTTCTAGATACCTGCCGTATATGTGTTGCATAGCTATCTATAAATAACATTCTCATATTTTTTATCTATAAAATAATGAGGTTTATCATGACAATTGCTTCAGGATATACAATTATGCAAATGCTAGTAATGTTTGATTTGCCTGTAGGTACAGCAGGAGAAAGAAAATCAGCGACTAAGTTTCGTAATGATTTAATGAACCTTGGTTTTTTAATGCACCAATTTTCAGTTTATATTAAACGTTGTCCAAGTAAAGAAAAGGTGGACTCTGTAGTAAGAAAGATACATCATTTTCTACCAAAAGACGGAAATGTACATATAATTTGGATTACTGACAAGCAATTATGTGATTCAATTCACTTATGGAACGGTAGCGAATTGCAAAAACCTAAAGATAAAGATGAAAATTTGCTAATTTTTTAGACAAAAAAAGAGCGAAAAATGCCTAATTTTTATGTAAAAAACGAGATTTTTATACAAGAAAAAACCGCCAAAACCGTTAGTAGTACTAGGGTAATGGCGGTCTCTATTATATCACATTAGAAATAGTATTATGAATAGAACAAGGGTTAAATATGTCAAAAAGTTATTTAAATTATATCACATTAGAAATAGTATTATGAATAGAACAGTCCTTCTTTGCAAGCATTTAACTCATTTATTATATCACATTAGAAATAGTATTATGAATAGAACTTACCTTTCTTTGTTTATTTGTTAATTGAATTATATCACATTAGAAATAGTATTATGAATAGAACAGTATTGACTGGTGCAGGTCTAAGCCTATATTATATCACATTAGAAATAGTATTATGAATAGAACGAGTTGTTCAAGGCGCAAATATTTTACTTTATTATATCACATTAGAAATAGTATTATGAATAGAACAAAAGGCGTATTCACAAACGATGACGGTAAATTATATCACATTAGAAATAGTATTATGAATAGAACAGAGGTTTAATGCCAACCAATCTAGTTTGATTATATCACATTAGAAATAGTATTATGAATAGAACAGATAAAGCAAATTACTATTTTGCTAGCAATTATATCACATTAGAAATAGTATTATGAATAGAACCAATTCCCCAATCAACAATATCAACTGTAAATTATATCACATTAGAAATAGTATTATGAATAGAACTAGATGAGGCACAATTAATTGATGTTTTTAATTATATCACATTAGAAATAGTATTATGAATAGAACAACCTTGTTTAACATTTAATAATTTATTATATTATATCACATTAGAAATAGTATTATGAATAGAACGTATGCATACTAGCAGATTTATACTTACTAATTATATCACATTAGAAATAGTATTATGA
>JBJOQB010000074.1:0-7620 GCA_046050125.1 Pseudomonadota bacterium | reverse complement strand
ATTTTGCATATAGTCTTTGCAATAATATCTAAGTTCGTTATAATAAAACATTAGTACAGCCAATCACTTTGGTTATATATACCTATATTATTTTAAAATTACAAAAAGTGAAGATTATTAAGAATATTATGTAAATGTTCTTTAATCATTGGTTAAAAGTCAAAACATGAAGGAACACAATGTCAAACGAACAACTACGTCAAGCAGCACTAGATTTTCATGAATATCCAACTAGAGGTAAAATATCTGTAACACCAACTAAGCCACTATCAAATCAAAGAGATTTATCATTGGCTTATTCCCCAGGTGTTGCATATCCATGTGAAGAAATTGCAAAAGATGAACAAGCTTCTTACAAATATACTTCAAGAGGGAATTTAGTTGCGGTAATTAGTAATGGTACAGCTGTGTTAGGTTTAGGAGATATTGGACCTCATGCAAGTAAGCCTGTAATGGAAGGTAAAGGTTGCCTATTCAAAAAATTTGCTGGTATTGATGTATTTGATATTGAAGTTGATGAAAAAGACCCAGACAAATTAATTGAAATTATTGCTAGTTTAGAGCCAACTTTAGGCGGTATTAATTTAGAAGATATTAAAGCCCCTGAATGTTTTTATATTGAGAAAAAATTATCTGAACGCATGGGTATACCAATTTTCCATGATGACCAACATGGAACAGCTGTAATCAGTACAGCAGCATTATTAAATGCATTAAAAATTGTTGGTAAAGATATATCAAAAGTAAAATTAGCTGTATCAGGTGCTGGTGCTGCAGCAATTGCATGTCTTGATTTAATGGTTGATTTAGGTGTAACAAAAGAAAACATTTACGTAGTTGATTCAAAAGGCGTAATTTACAACGGGCGTGGTGCTTTAGATGAAAGCAAACAACGCTATGCACAAAATACGCAAGCAAGAACATTAGCTGACATTATGGTTGGTGCAGATGTGTTTTTAGGTTGTTCAACGGCTGGTGTTGTTAATGCTGAAATGGTTAAAAGCATGGCAGACAAGCCAATTATTTTAGCTATGGCAAACCCAGAGCCAGAAATTCGCCCAGAAATTGCAAAAGCAGCACGTCCAGATTGTATAGTTGCAACAGGTCGTTCAGATTATCCAAACCAAGTAAATAATGTACTATGCTTCCCATACATATTCAGGGGAGCTTTGGATTGCGGTGCAACAAAAATTAATGAAGCAATGAAATTAGCTTGTGTTAAAGCAATTGCAGAATTAGCACAAGTTGAAACAAATGATGCTGTAGCTCAAGCTTACGCAGGGGAAGAATTAAAATTTGGCCCTGAGTACATTATTCCAAAACCATTTGATTCACGCCTAATTTTAAAAATTGCTCCTGCGGTAGCAAAAGCAGCTGCAGAAAGTGGCGTTGCAACAAGACCAATTGAAGATTTAGTGGCATATGAGCAAGAATTAATGCAATTAGTATACCATACAGGTTTTGTAATGAGACCCGTATTTGTGCAAGCCAAACAACAACCAAAACGAGTTGTATATGCTGAAGGCGAGGAAGAAAATGTATTAAGAGCTGTGCAAACGGTAATTGATGAAGGTTTAGCTAAGCCAATTTTAATTGGCAATCAACATGTTATTCAACAAAAAATTGAAGAGGCTGGTTTACGTTATAAAGTAGGTCAAGATGTAGAAGTTGTTAGCTTATGTGGCGATGATTTAACTCAATATGGCGATTTGTATCATCAATTAAGTGCAAGAAAAGGCATTAGTCCATCATTAGCACAATCAGCGGTAAGACGTAGTCCAACATTATTAGCAAGTTTACTCGTTAAACAGGGTTTTGCTGATGGTATGATTTGTGGTTTAGTTGGACGTTACGACCATCATTTAGAATATATTGAAGATGTAATTGGTAGACAAGATGGCGAGAATGGCAGAAATGGCACAATCGCAACATTAAATGCTGTTGTTTTAGAAAAACATACTCTATTTATTGCAGATACTTTTATTAATGAAAACCCAACAGCAGAAGAATTAGCAGATATAGCAATTTTATCAGCTAAAACTGTAGCTCAATTTGGAATTGAGCCTAAAGTTGCAATGTTATCACATTCAATATTTGGTTCTTCAAGCCGTACCAGTGCTGTAAAAATGAGAGATGCTTATGAAATTACTAAGAAAAAAGCTCCAAGCTTAAGAATTGAAGGCGAATTAAACGGCGATGCTGCATTGCATGAAGATACTCGTAATCAATTTATCAGTAACAATAACTCAAGCTTTAGCGGTAGTGCAAATGTGTTAATTATGCCAAACATCGATGCAGCAAATATTGCATTTAATTTACTAAAAGTAACATCAGGAAATGGGATTACTATTGGGCCAATCCTAATGGGTATTCACAAACCTGCACATATCTTAAATCCTTCTGCAACAACGAGAAGAATTGTAAATATGACTGCTTTAATCAGTGCTGGTAAATAGTAATTGTTTTAGTATAGTTATTTACTAAGTATTGTGATAAGAAAGCTAGTTTAATTATGTTAAATTAGCTTTTTTGCTTTTTATTTAGCTCAAAATTTGTATTAGGAATACAATCTCTTTTCTTTGATAATTTTAACTCACTTAACTCAACACCCTGTAACTTAACTATATCTCCATACAAATTGATAGCTTTTTTATCATTTGCAACGCCATTTCCAGCAAGTTTAGAGAAATAGAGCGAAGATGCAGATATTATGGCAGTAGTAATAGGTAATAATTTCATAAAACTTAAAAATAAAATAATGGCTTCAATTCTACTATGAAATATCTGCTGTAATCAACTGATTAAATATTAATTAAAATCAATCAATATACATCTGCTGAAAAAACTCTCTTTTTTGTGGCTTTTTGCTATCAATTCCAACTGCTGTTAATTTTCTTCTCCACACACAACCTGTATCTAATCCAATTGTATGAGCATGATTAATCAAATCGATATCAGACCAATGACCAAAAATAATTGTTTGTAAATCAGATTTTCTACGCTTTAAATTTTGCATCGCTTTTTGATTGTATAGCTCAAACCAAGGTCTAAAACTCATATCTAACATATGACTTGGTGGATATTTTTTTTCTTGAAAATTCAGTTCGCCATCTTGATTACAATATCTCATGCGTGTAAATACATTAATACCAAACCTTACTTTATCATCTTGTAATAAATCATGGTGCCATTTATTAGGTTCATTACCAAATAAATTTTGCAAAAATGCCAGCCAATTACTACCTTTTAGCCCTTGATGAATTTCTTCAGCTATATTTATTGTTGTTTCTAAATCCCAATTTGGTAGTACGCCTGCATGTACCATGCTAACCTTATTTTGAGTTCTAATTAATGGTTGCTCACGTAAAAAATCAAGCAATTTATAGCGGTCAGGGGCATTCTCAAGTTCATATAATGTGTCAAGTTTTCCAGCTCCTCTTATCCCACTAAGTACAGCAATTGCATGTATATCATGGTTACCCAAAACCATTTTACATCTATCTTGATTGCGATAAACCCAACGTAGCATTTTTAAGCTTTCAGGTCCTCGATTAATTATGTCGCCACATAGCCAAATTTCATCATCAGTAGGTAAATTTGCGACTAATTTTAAAAAGGTATAAAAACAACCTTGTACATCACCAATTGCATATATCATACTTATTACCTTAGTATTTTATTTTAATACCCATCTGGATTATTTTTTTGCCAATTCCAAGAATGTTCGCACATATCATCTAAGTTATATTTAGTTTTCCAATTTATTAATGTATAGGCTAGACTTGCATCTGCATAACAGCTTTCAACATCGCCATCTCTACGAGGGCTAAATTCGTAATTTATTTTAGTATTACTTGCTTTTTCAAATGCACTTACTAATTCAAGTACGCTATAACCATGTCCTGTACCTAAATTAATGCTTAAATTTTTACTTTGTTTTTGTAGATAATCCAAAGCTTTTAAATGCCCTAAAGCTAAATCTACAACATGAATGTAATCTCTAACTCCTGTTCCATCTTTTGTATTATAGTCATTGCCAAATATGCTTAAATGCTTGCGTATGCCAACAGCAACTTGAGTAATATATGGCATAATATTATTTGGTACTCCATTTGGAGCTTCTCCAATTAAGCCACTTTCGTGAGCTCCAATTGGGTTGAAATATCTTAAAATTGCTATATTAAAATCAGGGTTTGCTTTGGCTATATCATTTAAAATTTGTTCTGACATTAATTTGGTTTGTCCGTAAGGATTAGTGGCATACAATTCAGCATCTTCTTTAATTGGCAATGATTTTGGCTGCCCGTAAACAGTAGCTGATGAGCTGAAAACAAAGTTTTTAACAATATTTTTATTATTTATATTTAATGCACAGTCTAATAAATTGATTAATCCACCAATATTATTTTGATAATATTTTAATGGTTGGCTAACTGATTCCCCAACAGCTTTGTGAGCTGCAAAATGAATAATTGAATTAATATTATATTTACTAAAAATATCTTGTAGAAAGTTTTTATCGCAGATATCGCCTTGTATAAATTGTATATTTTTATTGGTAATTTTTTCGATTCTATGAAGAACTTCAGGGCTACTATTACTAAAATTATCTATCCCAATTACACTATAACCAGCATTTAATAATTCTACCCATGTATGGCTTGCAATATATCCTGTTGCACCTGTTAGTAGAATATTATTCTGCATTTTTATTCCTTATTTATATATTGAATATTTAGTAAATATTGTAAATTACATACAAATTATTTTACGCTAATTATTATATGCCCTCAAGTTATTATGCTTAACCATACTGAAATAGCTACATATAGCGAAATTATAATAAATTATTTAGTTATTTAAACATATATTGTAATGGTTTAAAACTTTTAATTAAAAATATATAATATTAAGTGTAATAATATATTACATAACTATATTTATGCATTTTATATCTAAATTATAATTATTTGGCATATTTGTTGCCCTTAAAATTGCTCCTAACGTTACTGCTTGTAGTGTCTGTGTTGCAATTTTGGCATCAGATTTTATGATAAATATTCTGATTTAGATAGGCTTACCTTTTTAAATATTTAAGCAAAATGAAAGGTATAAAAATGTAGAATTGTGAATAATTTTGTCAAAAATATCAATGGAATAACCTATAATGCATTTAGAAATATTAAATATTGATGTATTTAAGCAGTCTGTAAGCAGTCCTAGCAATCAGCTTGCATTAAACACTGCTACACATAAACTGATAAATGCTGAAGATGATATTACAGCTATAAAAACATGGCTAGTGCAATTTATTGATACTAAAACAACTTTTGCAAATTATCGTAAAGAAGTAGAGCGTTTTTTGCTATGGTGTTCAGACCAAAATAAAACATTTAAGCAATTAAAATTTGAAGATATTATTGCATATCGTCATTTCTGCCAAAATCCACAACCATATGAAAAATGGGTAAGTAATAAACGCTATTCACGCCGAAATAAATTATGGCGTCCCTTTAGTAGTGAATCAGGATTAAGTAAAAATAGTCTAAAATTGGCTGAAACTACATTAAGTGGCTTATTTAGTTGGCTATGTAATGCTGGTTATCTCTCGGCTAATCCATTTAAACTACAAAAAGCACCTGTAAAAACCTCACATATTACACATCGATATTTAGAGGAAGACATTTGGCAAGTAATTTTACATGCAATTAATGATAATTTAAAAAATGCTAAAACTAAAAAAAGTGTAGCTGATGCAATTAAGCTCAAGTGGATTATTAGTTTATTTTATTTAACAGGTTTGCGTATATCTGAAGCTATAAATAATAGCCTAGATAATTTTAAGCAAGAAAAAAATGGCAATTCTAATGAAGCATCATGGTGGCTTTACATAGTTGGAAAAGGCAATAAAATGCGTAAAATCCCTGTAAATCCAGAGTTAATTGAAATAATGAATTTATATAAATCTTTATATTTAAATATTGGAATAGATGAAAATATAGAAAATTTATCCTTAGTATCTAAAGTTAAAAATAAAAATAATAAAAGAGATATCACTACAATCACAAGAGCATCATTGCATAATTGGATTAAATGTATTTTTGAGATAGCAAAAGAATTTATTTTAAAAAATGATGAATATGAAGAATTTAGAAAAAATCTACATATACTAGATAAAGCATCTGCACATTGGATACGCCATACAACATGGACACATATGGCAAATAAAAATATAGACTTAAGATTTATCCGTGATAATGCAGGACATACTTCAATTAGCACAACAAGTATTTATTTACATAGCGAAGATAAAAAACGACATGAAGAAAGTATAAAGCACTCTTTAATTTACAATAATAATTAAGTATAATAAATTTTTATGGCAACAAATATGCCAAACAATTATCATTTAGCTATAAAAGGAAACTAGATATATGTTGCTCATGATAGATAATTACGATTCTTTCACATATAACCTAGTTCAGTACTTTGGCGAGCTAAAAGCTGATGTAGTAGTTTATCGTAATGATTGCATTACTATTGAAGAAATTGAAAAATTAAATCCTCAACAAATTTGTATTTCTCCAGGTCCTTGCTCTCCAATTCAAGCGGGAATTAGTATTGATGTGATTAAACATTTTACAGGTAAATTGCCTATTTTAGGTGTATGCCTTGGGCATCAAGCAATTGGAGAAGCTTTTGGCGGTAAAATTATTCGTGCTAAACAAGTAATGCATGGTAAAGTAAGCCAAATTAGCATTACTAAAGATACTAAAATTTTTAAAAATTTACCACAAAAATTTAATGTAACAAGGTATCATTCTTTAGCTATAGAACAATATACTTTCCCTGATTGTTTAGAGCAAACTGCTTGTACTGATGATGGGGAAATTATGGCAATTCAGCATAAAACTCTACCTATATTTGGTGTACAGTTTCACCCAGAGGCTATTTTATCTGAGCATGGACATGCAATTTTAGATAATTTCTTGAAGGTATAATATATAAAATTTATATTACGTACTGCGATAGGATTTGTAGGTAATATAAATAGTATAAATAATCTATTCTTTCCAATATTTGTAAGCTTGCTCTAATGAATTAAATACTAGAGATTGTTTATTATCTCCACATACTGGTATTCCATTATGAGATACAGCATAAATTGTTTTTCCATCATAATCAGTAAAATATAGCAAATGTTTATTATTTATAGAGTTTATATTAACATCAGCACTTGTTTCAACATGCTCTCCATTAACAATAATATCAATTAATGTTGCTATTTTAACAATAGAATTATTCATAAATAAGCTACTATCTAATACACTACTTTTACTACGTTTAGGTATATCAATATTATCCTTATTATTTTTTTTACCTGTAGCAATGTCATATACAAGCTTTTGCCTATGTAATTTTTCTCTATCAAATACTTTTTGAGAGCGTTCATATAAATCAATATACTTAGGGATTTTCCTTTCTTTAGCTGCATATTCTTTTGAGAGTGTTATTTAAAGATAGCTAGCTTAAATATAGATTGTAATCTATTAAATTCTATTGTTTGATTAACATTAATCCATAAACGCATAGTTAAATCAACCATTTCTTTAGTTTTTG
>JBJOQB010000073.1:0-29215 GCA_046050125.1 Pseudomonadota bacterium | reverse complement strand
AATGAGCCATATTTCAGGTTTAACTGGATTAACTGGCTTAGGTAAAGATGAAAATCAAATAGGCTAAATAGTTAAATTACAAACAAATAGAACAAAGGTATTTACAAATGCCTTTGTTTATACTATAATTTGTAAATGTTCGGGGCGTAGCGCAGCCTGGTAGCGCATCTGATTTGGGATCAGAGGGTCGAAGGTTCGAATCCTTTCGCCCCGACCACATATTCTAGTACAAAAAATCCAAAGTTCTGCCTATAGCTCAGCTGGATAGAGCATCGGCCTTCTAAGCCGAGGGTCAGGGGTTCGAATCCCTTTGGGCAGGCCAAATTTCTATTGTTTATAATTCTTTCCAACCAAACCCGTTTTTCATTACGTCTATTATATCTTTTCCATTATATGCAATCTCATTTTTGTGATATTCTATGTATTCTCTAACTACATTTACAATTTGTACTACAAATTTAGCGTGATTATGATTAATTGATTGTAGTTGAGTGATTTTATTGCTTAAACTTAGGTTTATATTTTGTAGAATATCTAGCGTTGATTTATCAATTACATTATTTAAATCGCTATCTATGCTTATATAATCAATACTTTGCATATTTTTTATATTTAATTTAATATCTACACATAAAATGTCCCCATTCTCATTCCTTGTATAAAATCCTTTTTTAGATTTCTGCCCTAAATGCTTATTTTCAATTAGGTAATTTAATATATCGGGTGTTTTATACCATTTTTCAAATTTGCTATCTTGAATAGTTTGCATGGTATTGATGACATGATTTACTACATCTAATCCTACAATATCAGCTGTTCGATAAGTTGCAGATTTTGCTCTTCCAATTAAAACACCGCTTAATGCGTCTGCAATATCAATTTCTAGGTTAAATTCTATGCTACTATGAACTGCAACTAACCATGCAAAGAAACCAATTCTATTACCAATAAAATTTGGGCTATCTTTTACAGTTATAAAATTAAAGTGCATATTTTTGCTTTTAAATTCTTGTAAAATCCAATCACATTTACTATTAATGCTATCATTTATTTGGCTAGTTGGTATATATTCAACTAAAGAAAGATGTTTTGGTGGATTAAAAAAGTGTAACCCACAAAATTGTTCAGGATTATGCGAAAATTTAGATAGTGCTTGAATACTTAACCCAGATGTGTTTGTAGCTAAAATAGCATTTTCATTGAGGTATCGTCTGATTTTTTCATATAATGATTGTTTGGCTGGTATTTGCTCAATAATAGCTTCAATAATTAAATTACATTCTTTTAATTTATGCAAATCATCATCATAGCTACATTCAATTATATTTGCAGATATTGAATTGTACAACTCTATACTGGGTTTGTTATTTGTTATTTCTTTAGCTGATATACTATTAATGATTTTTTGTTTACCTGATGTTGCTAATTCTTTTGAATTATCAAACAAAAAAATTTTATAGCCGTATTTTGCTAATTCTAGTGCAATTTGACTGCCCATTGTACCTGCACCAAGTACAGCAATTGTATTTATATTTAGATTATTAGTCATATTTGTCGTATTTAGTTTTTATATTTATTGATATCTTAGATATATAGCTATAAACTCTTGTTTATAAATTATATTCTATGCCATAATTGAAGCATTTACTATAAAAAAATACGTTGGTGGCAAATGTTTAACTATATCCGTAGCTATTTTTCTGATGACCTTGCAATTGATTTAGGTACAGCAAACACTCTTATTTATGTTAGAAATAAGGGAATTGTTTTAGATGAACCTTCAGTGGTTGCAATCCGCCAAGAGGGTGGACCAAATGGTAAAAAAGTTATTCAAGCAGTAGGTAAAGAAGCTAAACAGATGTTAGGTAAAGTTCCAGGCAATATGGAGGCAATACGCCCAATGAAAGATGGTGTAATTGCTGATTTTACTGTTACAGAGCAAATGTTAAAACATTTTATTCGTATGGCACATGAATCAAAGCTATTTAAGCCAAGTCCACGAATTATTATTTGTGTACCTTGTGGTTCAACTCAAGTTGAAAGGCGTGCTATTCGTGAATCAGCTTTAAATGCAGGTGCTAGCCAAGTATTTTTAATTGAGGAACCAATGGCAGCGGCTATTGGTGCTGGATTGCCTGTGGCGGAGGCGTCTGGTTCTATGGTTGTAGATATTGGTGGTGGTACTACTGAAGTTGGTGTTATTTCTTTAGGTGGCATGGTTTACAAGGGCGGTGTGCGTGTTGGCGGAGATAAGTTTGATGAATCAATTGTAAACTATATCCGACGCAATTATGGCATGCTAATTGGTGAGCAAACAGCTGAAACCATAAAAAAAGAAATTGGTTCTGCCTTCCCAGGGGGCGAAGTTAAAGAAATTGAAGTTAAAGGACGTAATTTATCTGAAGGTGTTCCACGTAGCTTTACAGTATCTAGTAATGAAATACTTGAGGCATTGACTGACCCATTAAACCAAATTGTGTCATCAGTAAAAACAGCTCTTGAAAACACTCCACCAGAATTAGGCTCGGATATTAGTGAAAGAGGGATAGTATTAACAGGTGGTGGTGCATTATTAAAAGATATAGATAGATTATTTGCAGAAGAAACAGGTTTACCAGTACTAATTGCAGAAGACCCATTAACATGTGTTGTACGTGGCTCTGGCATGGCATTGGAACGCATGGATAAATTAGCAAGTATTTTTTCTTATGAATAATTGCTGTAGATTTAAGCTTATAAGCAAAATAGTTTGACATAGAGGCGTACGCAAAAATTGGGTGCATATACTTACAAATAGTACAGCTAAAAGCAATTTTAAGGACAACAAATATGCCAAATAATTATGATTTATCTATAGATACTCCATTTTTTACTAAGGGTTCAAGTCCTTTAGTAAAGTTTGTACTCTGTGCATTAATTTCATTAAGTTTAATGATAATTGACCATAAATTTGATTTTTTATCATATATTAGAAATTATGTTGCAAGTGTTATGTATCCAACGCAACAAGCCATAGCTATAGTTCCGCAAACGATTAATAAAATTAATTCTTATAGTCGTAATCATATTGAAATTACTGCTGAAAACCAAAACTTACATGAGCAATTAACCCATTCTTCACTCAATGCTTATCAAGCTAGTAAATTGTATAAAGAAAATACCCAACTTAAAAATTTGCTAGATATAAAACAAACTTCATCTATACCATTGCTTGCAACTGAGATACTTTATAGTAGTAATAATCCATTTATTCATAGATTAATTATTAATAAAGGGGTTAGCCATAATGTACAAGTTGGTCAAGCTTTAATAAATGAATATGGCGTACTAGGGCAAGTTACACGAGTTTTTAATGATTATTCAGAGGTAACTATGATTAGTGAAAATCAAATTATGGTACCAGTTCAAAACTCTAGAAATGGCATAAAAGGTATTGCAAGCGGTTCTAATAGTAATATTTTACTAAAATTTATTCCATACAGTAGCGATATCAAAATAGGAGATATACTAATTACTTCTGGTTTAGATGGTGTATATCCTGAAGGGCTTGCTGTAGCTAAGGTTAGTAAAATAAATGGAAAAACAGCAGATGGATTTTTAAATATAGAATGTACACCAACATCAAATATTGTAGATAAGCCATATGCAATGATTATACTAAATAAACCTTTGAATATTGAATTAATTCAGTCAATTGATAAAGAATCAACTAAAGCAAATACACAAGAAAATTCTAGTCAATCAACAAAAAGTTTTTATGATAAAAAGACTAAAAATAAAGATTAAATAATATGAGAAGAACTGAATATTTGCTTAGACCTGCAAACCCATTTTTTATTTTACTTAGTATAATTTTAGGCTTAATATTTAATTTATTTCCTACATTTACCCAAATAATATGGATGCCAGATTTATTAAGTATAATTTTGTTATTCTGGATATCACGAGAACCATATAAAGTAGGTATAGCTACAGCATTTTTATTTGGTTTAATTATGGATGTTAGATATGGAACACTATTTGGCGAAAAAGCTCTTGAATATAGTATTTTAGGATTTGCCGCACATAGTATGCATATCCGATTAAAGCATTTTTCCTTTATTGTGCAAGGTTTACATTTTTTACCAATTTTATTTATAGCCCAAGGCATATTTTTTACAATAAATTATTTACAAGGTCAAACTATCAGTGAAGTATATTGGCTCAAACCGCTGATAGAAGTTATAATATGGCCAATAGTCGCAAATATATTATTAATTCCACAAAAAAGAAGTGATGATATTGACCACACAAGACCAATATAAATTAGATGTATATTATATATATTATTTCTTAAATAAGAATGTTACTCCAAAATGTTAAGTAATAGACTTTGCACAGTAAACTGTATATAATCTTTCATCTTAAGATATTTAATAGCTTTTTGATTAATAAAGGCTTAACAAGATTTGTACTTATTTTAGGTTTTATCCTTATATTTGACAAAAAAACTCTTTTCATGATTTAACAGCTAAGGTTTAAAATGTTGTATGATGTGCTGATTATTGGTGCAGGTGCATCAGGATTGATGTGTGCCTTAACGGCAGGGCAAAATGGAAAAAAAGCTCTTGTTCTAGAGCATAGCCATAAAATTGGCGAAAAAATTCGTATTTCAGGTGGGGGGCGCTGTAACTTCACAAATATTCATACACAGTTTAATAATTTCCTATCAGGTAATCAGCATTTTTGTAAGTCAGCACTCAGTCGCTATATGCCAAAAGATTTCATAACGCTGCTTGATAAACATAATATCTCTTACCATGAGAAAAAATTAGGGCAGTTATTTTGCGACAACTCAGCTAAAGATATTTTGAATATGTTTCAACAAGAATGTGAAGATAATAATATCCATATTCGAACAGATGTTCATATTCATTCTGTACAAAAACAGGAAGAAAATTTTGAAGTTATCTTAGAAAATGGTAAATCTTATTTTGCTAAAAAACTTGTGATTGCCACGGGCGGTTTATCTATTCCTAAAATTGGAGCAACTGATTTTGGATATAGAATTGCTAAGCAGTTTAGTATTAAAATGACACAAACAAGGGCAGGATTAGTGCCACTTACATTCGCAAATGAGATTTTATCTTTGTGTCAATCACTTGCAGGTGTGGCTGTAGATGCAGAAATTTCATGGAAAAATATTAAATTTCGAGAAGGAATGTTATTTACACACAGGGGGCTAAGTGGTCCTTCTATTTTACAGATTTCTTCTTATTGGCGAGAAAGTACACCAATTACGATTAATCTTCTGCCTGATATGGATTTATATTTATGGTTAAAAGAACAAAGAAATCTGCATCCAAAACAAGAAATTCATAATATTTTGTCAGGGCTTTTGCCTAAAAATCTTTTATTAGCTATTTTGGATAATTCAAAAATAATTGGGCGTATTGCTGATTTATCTGATAAAAAATTACAGAGTTTATCGGATTTCTTTCAAAGATGGCAAATTATTCCAACTGGAACCGAAGGGTATCGCACTGCTGAAGTAACGCTGGGTGGTGTAGATACAAATGAGATTTCTTCGCAAACAATGGAGAGTAAAAATGTAGCAGGATTATACTTCATTGGTGAGGTTTTAGATGTTACAGGTCATCTAGGCGGATTTAATTTTCAATGGGCATGGGCATCAGGTTATGTCGCAGGAATGGATATTTAATAAAAAATAAAAATTTACTAGAATAATTTATGAACTAGACAATAAATCATAGCTAAATTAATTCAATTAATTTAGTATATAAAAAAGAAAGCCTATCATAATATTATATATAGAATGATAGGCTAAAAAAGACTTTCTTTACAATTAAATTAAATTACAGAGTACGAGCTACCTCGATAGTTTCAAATATCTCTAACTGGTCAAGTTCTTGTATATCTTGATAGTTTTTGATAGATAAACCACATTCAAATCCTTGCTTAACTTCTTTAACATCATCTTTAAAGCGTTTTAGTGATTCTAATTCGCCTGTAAATACAACCACATTACTACGGATAATTCTTACACCAGAGTTACGTTTTACTAACCCATCAGTAACCATACAACCAGCAATAGAACCAACTTTAGGAACTTTAATTACTTGTCTAATCTCTACTGAACCAATTACTTTTTCTTTAATTTCAGGTGCTAATAATCCAGATAAAGCGGCTTTTATATCATTAACGGCATCATAAATAATATTATAATATTTAATATTAACAACTAAGCTTTCTGCTAATTTTCTAGCTGCAGCATCAGCTCTAACATTAAATCCAATAATTACTGCCTTACTAGCTGCTGCTAAGTTAATGTCATTATCACTAATTGCACCAACTCCAGCATGCACTACGCTAACTTTAACTTCAGAGCCTGATAATTGGTTAAGTGCATGTACTAAAGCTTCTTGTGAGCCTTGAACATCTGATTTAATAATTAAAGATAATGATTTAACATTAGCCTCTGATATATTATCAAACATATTCTCTAATTTACTAGCTTGTTGTTTAGCTAATTTAACATCTCTAAATTTACCTTGTCTGAATAAAGCAATTTCTCTGGCTTTACGCTCATCAGCAACAACAACAATTTCATCACCTGCCAATGGAACTTCAGATAATCCTTGAATTTCAACAGGAATTGATGGACCTGCACTTTGTACTGGTTTGCCAATTTCATCTAGCATGGCACGCACACGCCCATAAGATGAACCTGCTAATAACATATCGCCTTTATTTAAAGTTCCAGATTGTACAAGTATGGTAGCAACAGCTCCTTTTCCTTTATCTAGTCTGGCTTCAATTACTAATCCACGTGCAGGTGCTTCAACAGGAGCTTTTAGCTCTAAAACTTCAGCTTGTAGCAATACATTTTCTAGTAAATCATCTAAACCAGTACCAGCTTTAGCTGATACATGAATAAATGGAACATCTCCACCATAAGCTTCAGGAATCACGCCTTCAGCTACTAATTCTTGAGTAACTCGGTCTGGATTAGCATCAGGCTTATCAATTTTATTGATAGCTACTACGATTGGCACATTTGCGGCTTTAGCATGTGATATTGCTTCTTTGGTTTGAGGCATTACACCATCATCGGCAGCAACTACCAATATCACTATATCAGTAGCTTTAGCTCCCCTTGCACGCATAGCTGTAAATGCTTCATGTCCCGGAGTGTCTAAAAATGTAACTACACCTTTTGGCATCGTTACATGGTATGCACCAATATGTTGCGTAATACCGCCTGCTTCGCCTAATGCAATTTTACTACTACGAATTTTATCTAGTAAAGATGTTTTACCATGGTCAACGTGCCCCATTACTGTTACAACAGGTGGGCGTGTGAATTGTACTAATTCTTCATGGTCTTTTTCTAAGAAGCTTTCAGGGTCTTCAGTTTTTGCCTGTATAGCCACATGTCCCATTTCTTCAGTTAATATAATTGCAGTATCTTGGTCAAGTACTTGATTGATTGTAACCATTTGACCTAATTTCATTAATGATTTAATCAATTCGCTTGCTTTAACTGACATTTTGTGTGCCAAATCTGCAACAGATATTGTTTCAGGTACAATAATTTCTTTAACAACAAATTCAGTTGGTTGAACAAAATTTGATGGCTTTTGTGCAGATTTTTTATGGGATTTAGGGCTACGCCAAGCTGTATCTAAACCGCCTGTATCATCTCCTCTAACTTTTAATCCACTGCCTTTGCGTTTTTGCTCTCTATCATTTTTATCTGATGCACTGCTAGTTGTTGGAGCTGGCTTAAATTTTTTATTATCTTTATTCTGTTCGTTATTTTCAGTTTTTGTTGTATCAGTTGAATCTTTTGGTTTAACCTTAGGTTTATCTCCAGAAGAGTTACCATTAGCATTAGCGTTGCTGTTAGAGTTCTGATTATTATTTAGGTTATTTGTATTTTTAACTATATGCCTTACACCAACTCTTGATTGACCTGTAGCATTATTACCAGATGCAGAGTTTTGTGCTGGCTGTCCCTGAGCATTTTGACTGCTAGAATTATCATTTGTATTTTGTTTTGTAGCAACAGGCTCAGCTTCTTTAGTCTTTTTATCTGCTCTTAGTATTTTGGTAGGCTTATTCAACATATCACTAATTTCTTTAGCTTGTTGACTTGCTAAGGCTCTTCTTTCATTAAAGCTTAGTGCTGGAGTTGTTGTTGGTACAGTAGTAGTTGTAGTAGCTTTCACATCTGTTGCGGTTACAGCAGACGAGCTTGATTTTGTTGATGAAGAACTACTGCTACTCACGGATTGTACTTTAGCTATTGGATTAACTTTCTTCTCTTCTATCTTAATATCTTTTATTTGATTAGTAATGGTAGAAGAAGATGAAGTGTTTGTTCTTTCTACTACAGGTTGAGTGGCAGAAGAGTTAGAGTTTGGGTTTGAATTAGATGAATTTTGACTAATATTATCAGTTTTAGTATCTACAACTGTATTATTTTGTCTTGATTTAGGCTTATTAAAAGCTTTATTTAGTTCATTAATATCAATATTATCAACATTTCTTGATTTTTTCTTGTCATTAGACTGTATACTAGATGAATCTTCAATTTTATTTATAGAGGTATCTTGCTCTGCAATATTAATTGATTTTGACATATCTTCTTCTAAAGCTTCAATTTTTATAACTTCAGATTGAATTGAATTTTCAGCTATATTTGATATATCATTTGTAGAAATATTATCCACTTCCAAAGTATCTATATCAGATTCAATATTTGATTCATTTGAATGCATAACCCTAACATTATTAGAATTAGAAGCTGTAGTTGATGAAGTAATATCTTCTTTTTCTTTTACAATAACTTTTGAGCTATTATTTTGAGAATTAACTTGTGTAGATGGCGCAGTTGTTGTTACTTCATCATCTTTAATTAGTACCCTACGTTTTTTAATTGCAACTTCAACAGTACGTGTTTTGCCAGTTGAGTCAGATTGTCTAATATGGCTCATTTCTTTAGTAGATAAAGTTAATTTTGAATTTTGTTTAGTTGTAGTACCATGAGATTTTTTTAGATAATTTAACAAACTTTGCTTATCATTTTCAGATACATTGTCCTTAGCCCCACTTTTAGCAATTCCAGCTTGTTCTAGCTGTTGTAAAATTTGTTGTACGCTTTTATTAAGTTCAAGTGCGAGTTGCTCTACTGTTGTGGTCATGTGTAATGTTACCTTCTAATTGATGTTTCGAAATTGTAAAATTCACTTAGAAAATTTTACAATTGTAGTGAGTAGTTATTCACATAACTACGTCTAAATTATTAATTAAACCAATGTTCTCTTGCTTTTAAAATTAGTGCTTTGGCTTCGTCTTCACTTATGCCTACATATTCTGTTAATTCATCTGTAGATAATTCAGCTAAATCATCTAGAGAATTAATATTTTGTGCGGCAAGAGTCGATAGAATATCAGTTGTCATACCTTCAAGGTTTCTTAGTTCGATATTTGTATTATCAATATTTTCTTCTGCTACTAGCTCTAATGTTAATAAAGATTCCCTAGCTTGACTACGAATGGTTTGGACTGTATTTTCATCTAAGCCAATTCCGTGTAATTCATCAATAGGCACATATGCTATTTCTTCTAGGCTATGAAATCCATTATTTAATAATAAAGAAATTAAATCTTCTTCTATTTTTAAATGCTGTTGAAACAGATTATACACTTTTTCAAGTTCTATTTGTTGTTTTTGTTCAGATTCTTCTGAAGTTAATATGTCAATCTTCCAGCTGGTTAATTCACTAGCTAATCTAACATTTTGCCCATTCCTACCAATTGCAATAGCTAATTCATTTTCATCAACTACAACTTCTATCGTTTGTGTTTCTTCGTCTACTAAAATAGACTTAACTTGTGCAGGAGATAAAGAGTTAATTACATACTGTGCAGGTTCTTCTGCCCAAACCACAATATCAATTGCTTCATTGCAAATTTCACTACGAACTGCTGTTACTCTTGAGCCACGCATGCCAACACATGTGCCTACAGGGTCAACACGTTTGTCAATTGAGTGTACTGCAATTTTTGCTCTTAACCCTGGGTCTCGTACAGCTGAAACTATTTGTAATAATCCTTGCTGTATTTCAGGAACTTCATTTTCAAATAATTTCATTAAAAATTCAGGGCATGTACGTGATATTTCAATATGTGGTCCTCTGGCTTCCCTATCTACTTTTATTATGTAGCCACGAACTCTATCTCCAACACGAATGTTTTCCTTTGGAATCATATTTTCACGCTTCAACAGTAGTTCTACTTTACCACTTTCAATAACTAATCCAAATCGGTCTGCTCTTTTTACTACGCCCATAGCAATTTTATCGCCACGCTCTAAAAAGTCATTAATTACTTGTTCTCTTTCTGCTTCTCTAATTTTTTGCAGAATTACCTGTTTTGCAGCTTGAGCCCCAATTCTACCAAATTCAATTGATTCAATTTCTTCTTCGATATAGTCGCTAACTTCAATTTCTGGTAAGTCTTCTTGTGCTTCAAACAATAGTATTTCTTTATCTGGAGATTGTAAGCCTTGTTCATTTGGAACAACTAACCATCTGCGATAGCTAATGTATTCGCCAGTTTGTTTGTTCATTTCAATGCGAACATCAATATCTTCATCAAATTGTTTATGATGACGTTTTTTTGTTGCAGATGCTAAGGCTAATTCTAAAGCAGTGAATACAATATCTTTATCAACATTTTTTTCTCGGGCTAGTACATCAACTAAAATCAATACTTCTTTATTACTCATGTTTTTACCTTTTTGATATTAATACTGTTATAGATAAATAACAATTATTTAGCATATTTATTTTTTAGAACTACTATATTTTGTGTAATTCTTCTATCACAATTAATTTATGCCTTAAATCTTTATTTAGCTATATGCTTTAAAAACTGCATTTATAATCTACTGTTTTTTACTATTTTCTTTCTTTTCTTTTTGTGATTTTGGAAAATAAGGTTCTAAAGATAATTTAGCTTTTTCTACCTCATCTACCGTAAAATCTATAACAAACTCACCTTGTTTATTATCAACTTTTAAGCATAAAGTTTGTTCATTTTTTGGCTCTAATATTATTCCTGTATAGCGTTTTTTGTTTTCTAGTGGTTGTCTAAATGTAACACATGCTTCATGACCAATAAACTTAATATAGTGAGCATATGTTTTTAATGGTCTATCAATCCCTGGGGTTGAAACCTCTAGCCTGTTATAATCAATATTTTCTACTTCAAAAATTCTAGTAAGTTGATTGCTTACTGAAACACAATCATCAATGTTAATACTAGATTCAGCTGTCAATGTGTCAATATATATGCGTAGAATTTTAGGGGTATTTTCAATATCTACAATATCATAGCCTAGACCTGATACCGTTTGTTCTATAATTTTCATCATATCTTGCATACTTACATACCCCATGAAATAAAAAAGGCGAACTAATTCGCCTGCTATTGTTAGTACTAGACTTAACTTTATATTTTATAGCCTACTTAATTTAAAAATTGGCTGTTGTATAATTGTTTGTTGGTTTTTTACCCTATATTTGTGTTATTTTTTTAACTTTAAACAACTAGGAATATTATAACTTATCATATACTTATTCGCAACTTTATTTTATATAATCCCACTTGCATATATGATTAATAAAGATTATGCTTGCCTGCAATTTTTGTATAAAAATAGGCTTGTGGAATTATAGCTATTCATACAGTATTTATATTTATTGATGGCTTTTTTGTGTATACATTTTTCAACACATGCATTACTAAAACCATATTGCTTATAAAAATATTCTAAATTCCTAAATGGAATGCAGTATAAAATATCATAATCTTTATTTGAGGATAAATGTTCTACAATTTTATGTGCTATTCCCATGCCTTGAAATTTAGATAGTACATGTATTCCACCTAATTCCCCTGCAGTTTTATTGGTTAAATCATCTGTGCCACATGGTACAATTCGCCCTAATCCTGCTTTTTCTCCATTAATTTCGGCAACAATTATATACTCATTTTCTTGTGAGTGCATAAAATTTATATAACTATACTGCTGATTAACCCATGCTAGTTCTTGTTGATTTTTAGTGTCAATTTGCCTAATAATTATGTTTTTAACTGTGCTATTCATATGTTTTAAAGCAGTTGAAATTAATTATATTTATAATAATCGATTAAATAAAATCTATGCAAATTAATCCTTCAAATGTTTCAAATAAACTATATTTTCAAGTTTTAGGTAATCCTATTGCACATAGTTTATCGCCGTCAATTCATCATCATTTTGCAAAATTAAGCAATATTTCAATTGATTATTCAAAGCAACTGATTGATGTCAATCATAATTTTTTTGAAAATTATGTCCAAGATTTTTTTTCTAAGCATAATAATATTGGTTTAAATATAACATTGCCATTTAAAGAAAGAGCATTTAAATTAGCTCATAAAACAAGCAATAGTGCTTTTTTTGCTAAAGCTAGTAATACATTATATTTAAAAGATGGAGAAATTTTTGCAGATAATACAGATGGATTTGGTTTAGTTGAAGATATAAAAAATTATTATGGAAAAACAATTCAGCATAAAAATATATTACTTTTAGGTGCGGGTGGTGCAAGTCGAGGTGCTTTATATAATTTAGTGCAAGAACAGCCAATATCAATCTATATTGCTAATCGTAGCTTAAATAAAGCACAAGATTTAATAAATGATAGTCAAGCTTATAACCATAATTTAACATCTGTAAATTGCTGTACGCTTGATGATTTACAAAATAATAATTTAAATAATTTATACTTGCCTAAATTTGACCTAATTATAAATGCCACATCTATGGGTATGGATAATCAAGATTATACATTTTTTATTCATGAAAATTACATATGCAACCATACATTTGCATACGATATGATTTATAACAAATGCAGTCCATTTTTAGAATGGAGTAAAAGAGCCAAACTAGAATGTGTTGATGGTGTTGGAATGCTAATTCAGCAAGCTGCTTATGCATTTAAAATATGGAATAACTTGGATAATTTGCCTTCTACACAAGAATTATATGAAATACTAAGAAAAAACTAATATTTATTTTTGTTATATGTATATATGATTTAGTTATAGACTTTTATGTTTTTTGCTGTTAGACTTTGTGGGCTAATTAATTTATATTTATAACTTTCAATAATTAATAAATTTGTGAAGCAAGAAATATAAATTGATATAGTAAATTAAAATATTAAATACAATTAAATTCGGAGATAATTATGAGAGCATTTTCTAGGCTTGCAAATCCATTAATTAAAGATACTAGATTTTTAAATGTAATAACAGGCGGACTTAAAACAGCAAATAATATATCTAAAGAGGGTGGTGAAATTCATGTTGGAGTAGATAATTTATCTAGGTTACCTACAACTGGGGTAAAGGTTTACGCTAAATTACTAGATGAGTGTACAGCTTCTCCATTAAAAGCTAGTTCATTATTTTCATCAGCTAAAGATGCTGTTGGCGATAATGAAACATTTCAAAATACTAAAGCAGTTTGGAATTTAACTAATCCAGATAGTAAAGTAGTATAGTATTCTAATTAAGCATGTATTTATGCAAAATATGCATATGTGCATGCACAAAGAGTATTGGAAATTTAAATAAAAATATATTATCCTTGCTTTGAATAAATAAATTAATCAAATAACGATTGAGGATTAGTATGAGTCATTCTTTACCATCTTATTTAGATGCTGATGATTTAGGACCTTGGGGCATTTACCTACAACAAATTGAGCGTGTAACACCTTACTTAGGACCTTTATCACGCTGGGTAGAAACATTAAAAAGACCTAAAAGAGCCTTAATAGTAGATGTACCTGTTGAATTAGATAATGGTACAATCGCACACTTTGAAGGTTATCGTGTTCAACATAACACATCACGTGGTCCTGGTAAAGGTGGCGTACGTTTTCACCAAGATGTAACTTTATCTGAAGTTATGGCTTTATCTGCTTGGATGTCAATTAAAAATGCTGCTGTTGGCGTACCTTATGGTGGTGCTAAAGGTGGTATTAGATTAGACCCAAAAACTTTAAATATTAAAGAATTAGAGCGTGTAACCCGTCGTTATACTAGTGAGATTGGTATCATTATTGGACCAAATAAAGATATTCCAGCACCAGATGTAAACACAAATGAGCAAGTAATGGCATGGATGATGGATACATACTCTATGAATATGGGTAGTACATCAACAGGTGTTGTTACAGGTAAACCAGTTGCCTTAGGCGGTTCTTTAGGTCGTAGAGAAGCTACAGGACGTGGTGTTTTTGTTGTAGCAAGCGAAGCTGCTAAACGTTTAAACATTGATTTAAAAGGTGCTAGAGTTGTAGTACAAGGTTTTGGTAATGTTGGCGGTATTGCTGCTCGATTATTTACTGAGGCAGGTGCTAAAGTTATTGCTGTTCAAGACCACAAAGGTTGTATTTATAATGAAAATGGTTTTGATATTAATGAATTACTTGCTTATAGCTCACAAAGCGGTAGCATTTTAAATTACCCACATGGTCAAACAATTAGTGCTGATGATTTCTGGACTGTAGAAAGTGAATTTTTAATTCCTGCAGCTTTAGAAAATCAAATTACAGCAAAAAATGCATCAAAAATTAAAACTAAAATTGTTGTTGAAGGTGCAAATGGACCTACAACGCCTGAAGCCGATGATATTTTAAAAGATAATGGCATTTTAGTAATACCTGATGTTGTAGCAAATGCAGGTGGTGTTACAGTTAGTTACTTTGAATGGGTACAAGATTTTTCAAGCTTTTTCTGGACAGAAGAAGAAATTAATCAGCGTTTAATCCGTGTGATGACTGAAGCTTTTGTGGCAGTTTGGAATGTGGCTCAAGATAAAAATGTAAGCTTACGTACAGCTGCTTACATTGTAGCTTGCTCTAGAATTTTACAAGCCCGTGAAATGCGTGGATTATATCCATAGTATTTTTTCATAACATATAATTGTTTGATAACATATGCATCAATAAGTTATAAATCATAATTTATTGATGTTTTTTTATTACTGAATTTACTTAAATGTCTCCAAATAGTATTTTATATCCGCCTAGAAATAAAAATAATAGATTAAATGATAGAGTTTGTTTTCATACTCCACCAAATTTATTAGATATATCTAAATTGAAAGCAAAAAATAATAGCTATATTTTAGGGTATCTTATAAGTTTACTTAATTTAAGTAAATCACATATAAAATGTAATTTTGTGGCTTTTTCAGTTGATGATGTTGTATTTGCCGAAGATATATTACCGCCAATACATTTAGAGTGTGGCGTTAAAAAAATGGTCATTCTCATTTAGCAATGCAAGAAAATAGAGATACGGTTCGTTCTGTATTTGCATCTGGTAAAGCTTATTTCACTTTATCAAAAAATAGACTAAATTTAGTTAAAATTACAAATATAGCTGGTAGTTTTCGTACTTCTAGTGATGAGCATGCACAACGCATTCAAACTATATTCAGAAACAAATTTGGCAACTTAAAGGGTGTAATTTATATTAATCAAGCTAAGATATATCATGATAATAATACATCTAGTATAGAAGAGAAAAAAATTGTTCTTGAAGAATAATTAATAATTCTTCTTTGTTTCCTATAAAAAAATCATTCCCCGATTTTTCAAATAATCTTCAGCTTTGACGTAGTTTGGATAATGATGATTTACTAAATGCCAAAATAGCGGGCTATGATTAAAATGTATAAGATGTGCTAATTCATGTAGGATGACATATTCAATTACATATAGTGGTTGCATAATTAAATACCAACTTATACATATTTCAGCTTTTGAATTACAAAAACCAAGACGCCTTTTCCCATGACCAATTTTAAAATTAGAAAAATTAACTTCCATTTTAATTTTCCAATAATTTAGCAAATTGATATATGTTTTCTTTGCTTCATCTTTATACCACTTTTCAACTTGATTTTTTATATCCTGATTTGGATTTATATATAAATTTCTTCCATCAAATGAAATAATTTTAGATTCATCATTTGATTTTAAGTAAATTAATCCCCCCATATATGGAATTGGGCTGTTAATTGCATAATCACAATTTTGAGTATAATCATTTTGATGTTGGTTTCGATTTTGTATGCGTTGTTTATGCTTATTAATCCATGCTGTTTTGCTTTGAACCCATATATCTAGTTGTTTTACGCAAGCTTTTAGTGGAGCTTTTACTATTACTTCTCCATTTTTATTAATATGTATAGATGATGTTTTGCGTTTGGATAAAAGTAATTCATATTTGATTTTATCCATTATTGGATTATCCATGTTTTTATGATATATAATTGCTATAGCTAAATTAGAATGATGATATTTACTTATGAAAATCAATATTATTGAGCTTATAAATCAAGGAAAATTACCTAATTTTCAAGATAATAATGATGTAAATTATTTTACTTTATTTGATTTAGAAAAAGAATACAATATAAATTCTGCTAAATTGAAAAAATCTTACTTAAATGTGCAAATTAATGTACACCCAGATAAATTCGTGCAAAAAGAGATTAAATACCAAAAAATTGCACTTGAATGGGCAACTTATGCTAACAATGCATTTAATACTTTAAATAATAATGCACAAAAAGCTTTATACTGGTGTAAATTACACGATGTTGATACTAATGTTCAAGTAGAAATGCATATCTTAGAGCAGACTATGGATTGGCACGAGGCAATTATTGATGATGTTAGTGATGATAATAAGAAATTAATTAAATTATCAGCTAAGCAGTTAGGGCAAGATTATTCAAATAAATTTAATGATTTATCTGTTATTGATGAAAAAAATGCCTTATTGGGTAAGTATGCACAAACTTTATTATTAATCGATAGATTTTTAGCAAATACTTTTTAAGTCTTTATATAAAATTATTCATAATATGATAATATATACATATCTAACTTAATATAATATCAATAATATCATAGGACAATATGAGCATTGCTAATTCACGTAAAAATAAAAAAAAAGATGAAACTGTAATTATTAAAAAATATGCTAATCGTCGCTTGTATAATATGCAAGATAGCATGTACATTACATTAGCAGATGTAAGACAAATGGTAACGGATAATATTTCATTTATAGTATTAGATGCGAAAGATAATACTGATTTAACTAGAAGTGTATTACTACAAATCATAATGGAAGCAGAACAAGAGGGTAATCCTTTGTTTTCATCTAAAGTGCTAGAGCAATTAATTAGAACATACAGTAATTCTATGCAAAGCATTACCAGTAGTTACCTTGAACACCATATGCAATCATTGCAAAATATGCAAGAAAATTGGGTAAATCAAGCTAAAAGTATTTATGGTAAAAAATTCTCGCAAGATACTTGGTTAGAATGGTTAAATCAAAATCAGCAAAATTTTTTAGAAGTTAGTTTAAATTGGCAAAATACAGTTTTAGAGCAAATTCAACAGCAAAATCCTTTATTAAATTTTTTGAATGCTTTTCAACAAAATACAAATGATAAAAAGTAATTTATAAGAAATTATAAGAATATAAGAAATTATAAGTATAATAGCTAAATTATAAATAGAATATTGATATATAAAATAATAAAATATGAACATTAAAAATAACTCTTCTTTGGAAACGACTAAAAACAATTCATCGCCTCCTAGCGTTGGCTTCATTTCTTTAGGTTGCCCTAAAGCTCAAGTAGATTCAGAGCATATTATCACTCAGCTGAAAGCACAAGGATATGACATATCCCCAACATATGAAAATGCTGATTTAGTTGTAGTAAATACTTGTGGTTTCATTGAAGATGCAGTTGATGAAAGTTTAGATGCAATTAATGAAGCCTTAAATAATCATGGCAAAGTAATTGTTACAGGTTGTTTAGGTGCTAAAAAAGATGAAGATGGACAAACAATTGTGCAGAAAAAACACCCAAATGTTTTAGCGGTTACAGGTCCGCATGCAATTAATGAAGTAATGCAAGAAGTGAATAAGCATTTACCTCGTCCACATGACCCATTCATGGATTTAGTGCCAAAACAAGGTATCCGTTTAACACCTAAACATTATGCATATTTAAAGATATCAGAAGGTTGTAACCATCGTTGTAGTTTTTGTATTATTCCATCATTACGTGGAGATTTAGTTTCACGTAGTATTGATGATATTTTGCAAGAAGCAGAGCATTTACTTAAAGCAGGTACGAAAGAATTACTAGTTATTTCTCAAGATACAAGTGCTTATGGCGTTGATATTAAATTCCGTACAGGTTTTTGGCAAGGTAAACCAATTAAAAGTAATATGTATGGATTATGCAAAGCTTTGGGCGAATTAGCTAAAAGTTATGGGGCTTGGGTACGCTTACATTATGTTTACCCATATCCACATGTTGATGAAATTATTCCATTAATGGCTGAAGGTTTAATTCTTCCATATCTTGATATTCCAATGCAACATGCTCACCCAGATGTATTAAAACGCATGAAACGCCCTGCAAATGGCGAAAAAAACTTAGAGCGTATACAAAAATGGCGTGAAATTTGTCCTGAAATTGTAATACGTAGCACGTTTATTGCTGGTTTTCCTGGGGAAACAGATGAAGAATTTGAATATCTTCTAAATTTCATTAAAGAAGCTAAATTAGATAGAGTTGGTTGCTTTGCTTACTCTGATATTGAAGGTGCTAAAGCGAATGATTTAGAGAACCAAATTCCTAAAGAAATACGTGAAGCAAGACAAGCTAAATTTATGGAAGTTGCTACCCAAGTATCTGAAGAAAAACTAAAATCAAAAGTAGGTAAACAAATTCAAGTATTGGTTGATGATTTTGATGAAGAGAGTGGATATGCTCGTTCACAAGCTGATGCACCTGAAATTGATGGCGTTGTTTACTTGCCACCACCACAAGATTGCAATACGCCTTATACGAAAGGTAGCATGATAATGGTTGAAGTTGAAGATAGTAGTGAACATGATTTGTGGGCTTGTCCTGTTTAGTATTTATTTCAAGATAATCGTTTACAATAATTCTTTACATACATGGCATTCTTTATTGTTATTAAAATTTAAATCTCAATTTTTTTGTTTAATAAAGGAATTAGAATGCCAAATATTCCCAAAAAAGTAACAAAGCATGTACATTTTAATGAAAGTGAAATTGCTTTAGTAGATAAAAATAAAAATCCTAACAGTAAATTTAATCAACGCAGAAAAAGAAAATTACAAAAGCAACGCCTATTTAATCAAGCATGGAAAAAAACTCGCATAGTTGAAAAAAATGGAAGCGTTGTACCAGAATTACCAAATTATCAGTTAAGAGATAAATCAACTGATGAGCTGTTAAAATTATCTAATATTCATCTATCTACTAAATATACTAACTATAGTAACCTTTCTAAACTAAATCAGAACAAGAATTTAGTCGTTGGTATTAGTAAGGCAGAAATGGATAAACATGCTCGTATGCAACAACAAACAAAATTTTACTGGATTGCTTGTGTTGAAGTTATTAGTAGTTTTTATGGAATAAAAATTAGTCAAAAAGATATACTCAATATAGCTGAATCTCGTTCTTTAGGCAGTATTGCAAAGTTTATTGTTGGTGGTTATAATCAATTAAATCATAAAAATGTTAAAAGCAGTAATACTCCATTATCAATATATACAATAAGAAAAATATTTGAAAATAATAATATTAAAGTAGATGTTCAAAGATACAATTTTAATAATCATATTAATGATATAAAGAAAATTGTTCATGAGTTATCAAATAACAGATTAGTAATGATGTCGTATAAAATGCAGAACAGCAATAGTAATGGAGCTGTAATTACAGGAATTGTTACTAATATTGATAAAACAGAGATAATTAAGTTATTTATTCGAAAATCTTCTAAAAAATCATTTGAAAATAATAATAATGGCAAAAAAGCTTATGAGTCTGAAGAACTTAAAAATATTTTGCCAAAAATTTCATCGCTTACATTTATTAAGAGATTAAAATAAAAGTAATTGAGTTATATTTACTCTTTTGGTTTGATAATTTTATTTTCTTCTTTTGCTGCTTCTGGGCTTGTTTTATTTGATGTTAAGTCTATAGTATATTCTTCTTTATGTTTGCAATTTGCACCTGTTCCAGCATCTACTACTAAGCCAATTACTCCGCCAAAAATTATATTTCCTAACATCATTGGATTAAAAGAGTGTGTGATTAGCTCTTGTTTTTTTACTCCATCTTTTTCTACTGTAACTCGATATGCTCCACATCTTGAAAATGATGTAATGACAGGTGTTTTACCTTCAGTAACTAGGCTATATATATTCAATTATTTTTGTTTCGTCGTTTTTATTTGTTACACGTTAAATTACTATATATGCTTCTGTTGGATTACTGTTAATTTTTACTTGTTGTACATCTCCTCCACCAACAATAGATGCACAGCCAGTTAAACCAGCTAGAGCAAATAAACTTATTATTATTTTTGCATTCATAGTATTTCCTTTATTTTTATAACTCTGTATATAATTAAAAATCTAGTAAAAACTGTATTATATATAGTGTAAATATACACAGCAAATGTAAATATACACTAATTTTTATGTATTGTATATTTACATAAATGTTATTTATGCCTTTTTTGTAAATAAATTATGTATTAATTATAAATGTTTTGTAAAAAGTACTGTTTGATGATATGTTTTTATAATATTTTATTCTAGTTTATTATTAATTTCTTCTATACTTAGTCCTGTAAGCTCTGCTATTTCTTCAACATCAAATTTTTTCATCTTCATCTTTCTAGCCATTTCAATTGCTTTTTGTTTTTCTCCTGTTTCAATGCCTTCTTCTCTACTTTTTTCTTTCTCTTTTTTGAAGTGAGCAGAGAATTTTTCTTGTTGGTCTATCGCATAAAGCACTTCATGGTCTAGTAGAGCATCTTCTAGCTTTTCTAGAATGGGATTTTTTTGTTCTTGAGCTGTATTTAATGATTTTATTTCTTGGGCTATATCATCTGGGATATTGATTGTAGATGTTCCTTTATTTCTGTATTTAGGGTTAAATATCGCTAGTAGTTTTTCCACTCTGGTTTGTATTTTTGTTTCTAATTTTGTTATATCTACAAATATTGATTGATGATTTAATTTTGCTATAAATTCTACATCATCTGTTGTAATATTTAATCTTTCTTTGGTGCTAGCATCTATTAATTCATTTGATGTTTTGATTACAGCTACAGGTACATTTATTGAAAATCCTAGTATATATATACTAATTATTTCTAAGTCTTGGGTTTGATTATTTATGCTATCTTGATATGTATAGTTTTTGCCTAGATATGTTCTAAATCTTGATATATCGCTTTCATAAAAGCATTGTTGTAATTCTATTAATACCTTTTTTCTTTTTTCTCCATCTTTGATTATCGCTATGAAATCCATTCTTGGAGTTGAAAATCCTGTGTTTCTATCTTCATTTCTTACCGATATTTCTTGGGGTTTAAAACTATCTATTTCGATTTCTTTATCTAATAGTACGGATAGAAAGAATCTTGCTATTCTTTTATCTTCCATTAAATGCTTGAAGCTTGCATCATATATTGGGTCTAGGAGTTTCATATTGTTTTTTACTTTTGTATACTATGTAATTATATATCTAATTTGCCACATTTTTATATATAGCAAATTATTCTAATTTATTAACAATCTTATAATTTTATTTTATATACTAATTTGAATTTATTATTTTATTATTTTATTATTATTGCATATACTTTAAAAACAAAGTCCCCCCAATTGTAACCGTTCTCTTATTTTACACATTACAAAATTACCGTACAAACTAGTAATTTAATTATTAATTTAAATATATAAAATATGTTCATACTTAGTAATATTAATTCTGGGATTGTATCTAGTTTAAAAAAATTAGATAAACCCTTAGTAAAAATTAATAAAATAATAAGTGGGACAACTTTTGCTCAAAATTCAGCAAGTAAATCAGCACAAATCAAGCACAGCCTAGAAGTTTCAAGTAGTCCAGCAAAATTATCAGTTATACCTTCGTTTATTTCTTCAATATTTTCAGGTAGTTCAAAAAATACTAAATTAAATAAAAATTTAGATATTCATTCATATTCAAATTCTTATAATTCATTTTCATCTACAGATGCCGAGAAACCATTATTAAGCTTGCAAAATGGTGTTTTTAGTCATGCTTCTGTTTTGTCGAAAAATTTCAAGTTAATTCATGCTCAAACAGCCAATAAAGTAGATTATAGATATAACAGCCAAGATAATTTAACTAAAGCACAATTACATAAATCATACTATTTTACTTCACAAGCTCAAAATGAAAATAAACAAACAAATTTTAATTTAGATTCATTACTTGCAAATTTCACTGGTAAGGCTTTTGATAGTAATTTTTACAAAAATATAAATCGCAATATAGCTTTTATTGCTAAAGATAGTGCAGGTAAACCATTAAATCACCATGAGTTTTTACAATATTTAAATCCAAATGTGATTAATATAAAAGATGTTGAATTGTTAGATAATTATTTGGCGGTAGAATTAGCAAAAGACCGTCAAAATCTTTTAGTAAGTAATGGCGGTAATTTTTATGTTTTTACTCCTCGCTTAGAATTTAGCTCAAGCACAAAAAATCATGAAGTTTTTTGGCATTATGTAGATGAAAATTCTAAAATAGTTTCAAATTATGAGCATTTAAATTCAGCTCAGCAAAAAACATATTTAAACAAAAATATTACTAATCTTGCTTATAAGAGATTAAAATCTAGCCATAATAATTTAAAAGATATTTATGCTGAAATTGGATTTTTACAAAAACAAAGTGAACAGTTCAAAACAGATATTTTAAATATTAAACAAGAATACAAGGCTAATAATAACAAAACTAATATTGGTTTTAGTAAAAGAATAATTGATTTAGAGCAATCTATCACTAACAATAATAAGCGTAGTTTGTTGTTAAATCAAAAATATGATAAATTAAAAGATATTTATAATAATAACTTGGTTAATCACAAAGAATTTGAGAAAAATATTATCAAAATTATTGATGAATTGTTTAAGCAAGATGTAAATATTACTCATCACATCAATAATAAAGGTGATTTAGCAAATATTTTGCCAAATATAAAAGAGCATAATGCACTTAGTTTTGTTGAAGATTTTATATTAACCTTAAATCAACAAATTAAACAAGGTAATGCAGATAAATTTAGCTTAAATGAATTATTAAGCTTAGTTAAAGCACCAAATGAAGATATCAATTTAATTGCCAGCAAGCGTAAAAGTCGTGGTATATTTCATGAATTAACAAGTATCAATAGTTTAACAACTAAAACTAACAGGAATTTACTTAGTTTACAAAGCAAATTGCAACAAACTAAAGCAAATTTTAGTAAAAGTGATAAAGATATATTTTATGCAATTGCTACACTATACGGAAAAACATCAGAGCAATTTATTAAAGATAATCCAAATGTTGCAAGTAAATTGTTAGCTAAACAAATTAATTTAACTGATTTACTGAACCAAGCTGGTCAATCAGCTGGGCGTAATGGCGAGGTTTATGATTTAAATACAGTATTTAGATATAAAAATGTACTTGACCATTCAGCACAAAAAAATGGTAAATCAATAATTGATAACATAATTAGTAAAAGCATTCAGGATAAAAAACCATTATTGATAAATTTAGAGCCTAAGCATAATTATTTAGGTATTAAAAATTCAAATAATCCAAATAAATCAACGCAGTTACTATTAGAATATGATAATCAAGAAAATAAATGGCAAGTTTATGATGTTAATTCTAAACAATTGATTTTAAGCTTAGATAATAAAAACGAAGTATCAAGTGTGATTGGATACTTAGAATATCTAACAAATCGTTATCAAACTAATTTATATTTACACGTTAATCATGAAAAAACAAGAGCAGAATATCGGTTTAAAGGCTATACTCCATTAGGTTCTACAACACATAAATTATTTAATAAGCTACTTAAACATCATCACACTTGGAATGATGACATAATTGTGGATAGAACATCAACTAAATTTCAATTTAAAGATAAGTATGCATTAGCTCCGTCTAATTTAGCTGGTTCTTCAGCTGATTTTGCAGATAAAAATATTGGGCAATATACAAGAGCAGAACAAGCATTAATCTATAAATGGAATGCACATGAAATTAGAGGCGATGTAATTAATTATAAACAAACAGATAAAGCTTTACTAAATCCTGTAAGTAGATTTGTGAGTGCTTATCTTAATCCTTTAAGCTATGAAAATAGGCAAGGTTGGAAATCAGGTAGACAAGAGCGTTTAGCTAAAATGAATCGTGAAGATAGAGCAAAACGAATAGCAGGAAATGCAGTGGAAAATGGTTGGCAATCAATTGATAATTGGTGGGCTTTTATCATAAATTCAATTGCAAGAGGTGCAGATTCACAAGCGTTTAAAGATGGTACAGTGAACTGGTCTACACATATGGCAACTTGCACTCAATCACAGCTAATGGGTGATGCGTTAGGCGTTACATCAAAACATAGTAAATCAAAAACAAATGCTTTATCTTCTGGATTACGTAATACAACTAATGATTTAACTCGTCAAATTAATAATGCAACTAAGAAAAATGAGGCAGATTTAGCTTTATTTGAAAATATTTATGAACAAACTTTAAATGATAAAAATAATAATAATATTCATAATCGTACTTTTAGTATTGATGGTAAGAATTATCCTGCTGAAGAGGCGCAAAAATTAATGCAAGCCCGCTTGTTTGAAAATATGACAGTATTCCAAGATTTGTTATGGCAACATAAAGCCCAAAATAAATCAGTAGTTGGTATTGCATTTTTTAAACAATTATTTCAGAACATTGTTAGAATGGGCTTTATTGTAGCAAATGGTTTTTTACCTGGGGTTAGCATACCATTATCAAAATTGACACGTTTATTTAGAATGATATTCCAATTCGTTGGTGCTGGTGCTGATGGTTTGTTAGGCGATGAGTATTTACTTAGAACTAATGTGAATATGCCTGGACATCAAATGACAAAAGAAGCAATCAATTACAATTTAGACCATATTATTGATAATTTAAGCACTGAAGATTTTGAAAAGCATGTTATCAGAATTATGACTAGATATGGACATACTCCATATACTGAAGAACAAATTAATTCATTACCAACGATACAAAAGAAATTACTATTAGCTAAGTTTGTTTTTAGTCCTGATGCAATTCATGATGATGTAAGCTATAACGTAGATGGCAGAGTTGGGCAAGCAAAAACTTATTTGCAAGAAACATTTGCTGATTATGATGCTAGATTTAAAAAGTATAATGCAGATTTAGTTATTCATAAACAAAGAAATGATATAAAAAATGAGCAAATCACACAACATAAATTAGATGTTTTAGCGGTAAAACAAAAAGATAAAATTGAGCAAGCAACTTTATTTTATCGTGGTTTAGCTTATGCAGATGGAAAAAATGCAAGTCCGCAAAAGTACGTTGATGAGAATTGGAAATATGCTTGGGAAACTTTAGCTAAAAAATATCCAAAATCGAAAATTGTAAATTTACTTAGAACAGATAATCCATTTCCTGTAATTGGCTATGCGTTTAAAAATTTGATGAAAAATCCAATGGAAGTTTTACATCATACCTTATTTCGTTCTGCTTTCGTATTTTGGGGTATTGATGAGGTTGGTTATGGTTTATCATCTGCGACTGAACAAAATGGCGGAGATGAAACTGCACAAAAAATAGCCGTTGCTACTTGGTATTCTTATGTTTTTGTATCTGCTACTATTGGCGGTGTTGCTTCTTATTTAGAGCATATTGGCACTAATGGCAGACCTGCAAATCATAAAAGTAATATATCTGCTTTTGTAGTTGAATTACAGCAATTATTATCTAAATTTAATCAGCAAGTTAATTCATTAAAATTTCAATTAGAACAAAATAATTTGAATGATGCTCAAAAGAAAAAAATTACTCAAGAATTAAATAAATTAGAGGGTTCGATTCAACCAATTAATAAAGTAATTGAATTGCTAAATAATGATATTAATCCACAAGCTAGCATTAAAAATATTAGTGATGCTGATAGTTTAAGTTTGGTTGATTTATCAAATTCAGGATTAATCGAAAATAGTAATCAAAATATTATCCATAAAGAGATTACAAAATCAACATTAGAGCAATACACAGCTGAATTATTAGCTACATCAGTTGCAAGCATTTTACCAAATAAACCTCAACATGATAAAAAACAAACAGATAAAAACTGGATAGAAAATATTCAAAAAAATGTAGATTTTTGGGTAAAAGGCGAAAGCATTTTTAGCTATCCTCTCAATCAAGCAAAAAAGCTTTTTACATCGAAAGATAAGCAAGAACAACAATTAGCAAATAGCATTACTAAAGCTAAACAAGAATTAGCAAACTATACACAAAATATTTTTGCTAAACACCAAGGCAATTATATTAATGCTTTAAATGATTTGTTTAGTCAAACAGGTCATGAAGTGAATAAAAGTTTATTTATTCAACAAATTAGCGATATACAAACACAAACTAGTACTGAAATTGGTGTTTTGACAGATTTATATGCTTCCTTAGCTAAACAAATTAAGCAAAATAAACAAAAATTGCAAATAAATAATACAAATTTGGATATTAGAATTAATCAAGAATTAGAGCAAAAATTAAGCATAATTAAGTTAAAACTAGATAATTTTAAACATTTACAAGCTGATTTAACTACATTTTTGCAAGATAAACAAAACCAAGTTTTATCTCGTAAAAAGTATATTTATATTTCAAATGGTAGCACAAAGGAATTATTTGAAGAGCATAATAGCAACAGCAACAATGCAGATAATCCAAATCATTTAATTAGCTTTAAATTAGATGATACATTGAATTTTAATAATCGTAGATTAGATAAAGATTTTGAAATAGCAGATACAAAAACGCAAAAATTTAAATTAGGTGCAAAAAGAACAGGTAATTTTTTATATGAAAGAGTTTTAAATCCTTTTGGTAGGAAATCTTTTAGTAAATATCTTATTAATCCAAGTTATCGCCATTGGTTACCGTATATGCTATTAAGGCAAGCTGCCATTCTGCCTGTTAAATTAGTTGAATTTAGCGTTTTAAGTGCTAAATCAGGGCATTTAAGTCATAGTTTACAAAAAACATCTAATAATAGTGCATTTAAAAATATTACTAAAACAAATATTGTTAAATTAGATAAGCAAATCGTAGCGAAAGATGCAGAAATTAAACAGGAGTATACTCGTTTACAAAGTTTAACTGCTAAAAAATTAGCAGTTAATCAAGTATCTCAATCTAGAGAACATTATTATGCACTACATAATGAAAAAGACAAGCTAACTCAAGAAAGAGAGAAACTGCTTACTTATGGTTATCAAGTTTGGCGAACAAATGATAAATTGTTTAGTAAACCGCTTCAGGTTTTATCTTCTGTATTTAATCCAAATAATAAAAATAGCATTAGTAAAAAACCGCAAAATTCTAGCTTTAAACAAAGCGTACAGAACAGCATACAAGAAAGAAGAGCTTTAATTTCATAATGATGCTGTAGCTACTTTATTTTCTTTTTTCTAAAATCACAACGCAGATACTTATATACTAAATCATTTAAAATCACTTAGTCAATTAATTTATTTATGATAAATACATTTGTAATTGTGATATATATAACATATTTAAAATTTTCATTAAAAATTTAATTCATATATTTGGTATTAAAAACAAGTACAGTTATTGTTTTGTTACAATTTTTTATGTGCTAATTTTATCTGGTTTTTATTTTAAATTCTGTAATAAATATTATTATTTGCAATATTGGTTGTTTTTATATGTATGGTATGCATATATATTGACTTTTTATAAATGTAATTTTTAATCATTTTGATGTAAATATGTAACATTAAAATAAAAGTAATTATAGCCTATATTTTACGATTTTTTCTGCAATTAACTTATTTTATAAGGCATATACTTTTAAGAAAATTTATCATATGAATGTTAATAATGAATAAATAATAAATTTGTATATTGTTTGTTTAAAAAACTATATATATTTGTTAATGTGTAAATCTCTAACATAAAAACTGTGATTACATTTTTAAAATAAAGTAATCTTTATCAGTAAGGATAGCTATGAACAAAATATATAGAATTATTTGGAGCAAACTAACGAATACATGGGTTGTAGTTAGTGAATTAGCCAAAGGGCATAAAAGTGGCTCTGGCTCTAATGTAGATAAAAGTAAAATTTATGAAAATAACTTAGATAATCACAGTTTTGAATGCATTGATATGCAACCATTAAAGACTTCGTTTAAGAATAATTCTATAGTTTATCCAACTTTTATAGCTAAATTTCTAAATATACTTATTCATAAAAATAACAATTCAATAGCAATTAATAGTAATTTAAGTAAAATTGAATCTAAAAACAATAAATATCATACGAATAATAAAAAATCCCTAGCAAAAACAACTCTATCAATTATTGGTGCAACATGTTTTGCTACTAGTTTGTTATCAAACACTGCATTTGCAGGTGCATTAGATGGTGGTAATGTGAATGGCGATGCTAGTAACATTGCTTATGGTCCAAATAGTTATGCCGCTGATAGTATAGTTCCACTATTAGAAGATAGAAATATTGCGATTGGTTACAATGCAACTGCTGGTTCTATTGCTACAAGTGGAGCAACTGCAATTGGTGGTTCAAGTCTAGCAAGTGGGTTGCATTAGGTTATGAAAGCGTTGCATCTTCAAATGATGGTGTTGCAATAGGTTATGCATCTTTAGAGAATAGAGGTGCGATATTAGCTGTTCCAGACCCAGTTAGGGGGGGCATTAGGTACAGTTAGTTTAGTAACAACTAATTACGGTGCTGTTAGCGTTGGTAGTAGTGGTAATGAAAGGCAAATTACTAATGTGGCTGCTGGTACTCAAACAACTGATGCAGCAAACGTAGGTCAAGTAGTTTTTGTAGCACAATCTGTGAGTAATGTATCAGGTAGTTTAGGT